>NZ_JBEONQ010000011.1:0-121270 GCF_040544445.1 Undibacterium sp. GrIS 1.8
CATGTCACATGTGCCGCTTCAAACAAGAAAACCAATCGCAACAGTGGCCACACCCATGCTCGACTTTACTGGTTTGGGTATTTTGCAAGAAGCTCTAAGTTTAAAACTAAACGAAACAATCAAGGTCTGAATAGTATGGGCATAGAAATTGAACGTAAGTTTCTGGTAACGAATACTGACTGGAAGCAGCAAGGGCAGGGCGTTCATCTATGCCAGGGGTATATCTGTTCAGACTCTGGTCGTATCGTGCGGGTCAGGGTAAAGGGTGAGCAGGCAATGCTCACTATTAAGGGAAAGACTGAGGGGATTTCTCGCGGTGAGTGGGAATACCCGATCCCTGTTCAAGAGGCGAGAGAGTTACTATCGGGCTTGTGCGCACAGCCTTTAATTGAAAAATACCGTTACCGGATTTTGTACCAAGGTTTGACGTGGGAAGTCGATGAATTTTTGGGCGACAACGCTGGGCTGATTGTGGCAGAAGTTGAGTTGGAATCTGAGTCGCAAGCGTTTTCTCGTCCAGCTTGGTTAGGTGAGGAAGTCAGCCACGATCATCGTTATGCCAACGCGAATTTGCTGAAACATCCATTCTGTCAGTGGTAACAATGGCGCCCTGGCGTGCCTGCTCCTATGTTTGAGCGAGTGACCGGCCAAAAGTCCGACAAGCTGCTCGCAGATCAATTTTTATGGCGTTTGAATTCTAAAAAATGCCACAAATTAATATACTCCCCTTAAAAATTGGTAAAATTCATCTGCAAGCCAGATTTTATCTAGACAACTAGAATATACCTAGTGGAAGTATATTTATTGGGAATATTCTTTAATCACGTTATTTATTACGCGAATGCACAATAATCTGCATTAATAACGGCGAGAAATTGACTCTGCAACGCAGGCAGGCCGGTCGCTGCCTTCACGTTCTATGGTGACTTCCCAAGTCATTTGCGCCCCATCTTTGATGTCTTCTACGCTGAGCAAACGCATTTTTGCGCGGACTTTGCTACCGGCTGGCACAGGCGAAACGAAGCGTACTTTGTTTAGCCCGTAATTGACTCCCATTTTGACGTCGGTCATGGTGATCGCATTTTGCATCAGCATCGGCAGCAACGATAAAGTCAAAAAGCCATGCGCGATCGGGCCACCAAATGGCGATTCACGCTTGCTGCGTTCGACGTCGATATGTATCCATTGCAGATCACCAGTCGCTTCGGCAAAGGTATTGATTCTTTGCTGAGTGACTTCAACCCAGTCTGATGTAGCGACTTCTTGTCCTACCAGTGATTTCAGTTCAGCTAAATTGTGGATTTCGCGCATGTTGTCTCCTGTCGGTTTTTTCAGTTTTATTGTTTTAGCTAATTCAATTGTGTGGATATGGTTTCTCGGAAGCGCTACTGAACTATTGCGCTACCGGACGCCGTCCAAACATTCCCATGCCTTTGACTGTGCAGACTAGTTGACCATGCTGATTCGTTGCGCGCCACATGGTGACGACCACGCCGCGATCTAGCTTGGAGGTTGATGGACGACTTTCTAAAGTCTCGGCAGTTACTGTCAATGTGTCGCCTGGTCTTACCGGCAATATCCAACGTATTTCATCCAGACCGGGGGAGCCCATGCTGGTGGAATCGTTTAAAAATCCATCGACCACCAAGCGCATGATGATGCCGCAAGTGTGCCATCCACTCGCAATCACACCGCCAAAAATGGAGTCGCCAGCGGCGTCTTTATCGACATGAAAAGGTTGAGGATCAAACTGTTGCGCGAAGTGAATAATCTCTTCTTCAGTCAAGGTGCGTTGACCTAATTGGATTACGTTACCGGGGATGAAATCTTCGAAGTACCATTTATAGGTTTTTGCGGCCATGTGCGTCTCCACTCAAGGTGATCAGGGTGATACTGCAAATCATGCTGCCAATCGATAAAGAACAGACAGATTGACGATCTTACCCAAAGTCTTGTTCTGAGCAAAATCGTCAATAATGTTAACGCCAAGCAGAGTTATTACGCCGCTTGTTTAAAACCAGGTTGTGCCACAAAGCGCGCCATATGGTGATCTGTATCGCCTAATGACAGCTCTATCATGGTTAAGCGCTTAAACATATGCGCTGCTGGCAATTCGTTGGTCACGCCCATGCCACCGTGTAATTGCACCGCGCTTTGACCCACGAATCGCGCAGCCTGACCGACGCGTGCTTTGGCGGCAGACACCGTGCGACGGCGCTCTTCTACATCGCTGGATGATACTTTGACCGCGGCCAAGGTCGCCATTGACCGTGCCTGTTCCATTTCCATAAACATCTCTGCCATGCGATGTTGCAGCACTTGGAATTTACCGATAGGCACACCAAACTGCTGGCGTGTTTTTAAGTATTCCAAAGTGGCATTGGTGATTGCCTCAATCACGCCAACCGCTTCTGCGCAAAGTAACGTGACGCCGTAATCAGATGCTGCATCTAATAATTCCCAGCCTGCTGCTTCTGCACCTAACAGAGCACTGGCGGGCACCTGGACTTGGTCAAAATGGATATCAGCCGCGCGATACCCATCGATGGTGCGGTAATCTCGACGGCTAACGCCTGTCGCTTTGGCATCAACGATAAACATACTGATGCCCGTTGTGTCGCGTTGATTACCGCTACTGCGGGCAGAGACAATCAGGTGATCGGCTTGCGCTCCATGCAAGACGATCGTTTTTACGCCATTTAAGACAAAGCCATCTGCATTTTTGGTGGCAGTGGTAACAATATCGAACAGATCATGGCGTGATTGCTTCTCTGCCAGAGCTGCAGCTAGTTTGACTTCGCCACCAGCAACTTGCTCCAGAATTTCTGCATGTGAGCCAGCTTGTTTTAAAAATTCTGCGCCTAATACGGTCGCAAAATACGGCTCAATCACGATGCCACGACCAAGCTCTTGCATCACGATCAGCATATCAATCGCGCTACCGTCAAAGCCGCCTTGTGCTTCTGGAACAGGCAATGCCATTGCGCCCAATTCTGCCAATGCGGCCCAAGCAGTATCTGATACACCAGCCTCGGATTGGATGATGTGTTTGCGTTGTTCAAAGTTGTAATCTTTGGCGACCCAGCGTTTGATGGCGTCGGCAAACTGTTGCTGTTCTTGCGTTAAGCTGAAATCCATAGTGTTCTCCTCACAGACCCAAGATCATTTGGGTGATGATATTTTTTTGTATCTCGTTAGAGCCGCCGTAGATCGATGTCTTACGGAAGTTGAAGTAATACGAGGCGAGCGGGGCAGCATCGTCGTCACCCATGATGCTGTTTTCTGTCTCACCATGCATAAACGCAGGGTCAAACGGCAAGCTGTAAGGACCGACTGCTTCGATCATCAATTCAGTCAGACGTTGCTGGATTTCTGTACCTTTGATTTTGAGCAATGAGGCTTCTGGTCCCGGACGGCCACTGTCTTGAGAGATCACACGTAGAACGGTGATTTCTAAGGCCATCAATTCGATTTCTAAACTAGCGACTTTGCTTGCGTACACAGGATCGTCAATTAACGGCTTACCATTTTTTTGATGTTCGGCAGCTACGCGCTTGAGGAACTCTAATTCACGTTTCGCACGTCCTACCGCCGCGATATTGGTGCGTTCGTGGCCGAGTAAATATTTGGCGTAAGTCCAGCCTTTATTTTCTTCACCGATCAGATTTTGCACTGGCACTTTTACGTTATCGAAGAAGACTTCATTCACTTCATGATCTTCATCCAGCATGATGATAGGGCGCACGGTAATGCCTGGTGTTTTCATGTCGATCAGCAGGAAAGAAATACCTTCTTGCTTGCGACCACCGGAGTCAGTACGCACCAGACAAAAAATCATATCGGCATGTTGCGCCAAGGTAGTCCAGGTTTTTTGGCCGTTGACGATGTAGAAATCACCGTCACGCTCGGCACGAGTTTTGAGTGAGGCTAAATCGGAGCCTGATCCTGGCTCGGAGTAACCCTGACACCACCAGTCATCACAATTCAAAATACGCGGCAGGTAATAGTCTTTTTGTGCCTGATTACCAAAGGCCATAATCACCGGAGCGACCATATTGACGCCGAATGGCAAGATCGCTGGTGTGCCAGCGCGGGCGCATTCTTCTTCAAAAATATGACGTTGTGTTGCAGTCCAGCCTGTGCCGCCAAATTCTTTTGGCCAACCAGTACCAACCCAACCCTGCTTGGCAAGGATTTTGTGCCAACGCACAAAGTCTTCACGTGACATACGCTTGTGGTTGAGCACTTTTTGTTTTAGATCAGCAGGCAGATTTGCCTCTAAATAGGTTCTTACTTCGTCACGGAAAGACAGGTCTTCCGCCGTGTAATTCAAATCCATGTTGTCTCCTCTTGTTATCGTAATCTGGTGCAATTTGGTACAGTTAGATTGGCGTGCCCGGTCAATGGCATGCAGAAAAACAGAAAAAAGCACGACCGTTCAAAACTAATTGTACAACGGAATCAAAATAAGGTGGAAAGCAAATAATCGGTTTTTTTCGGGTCACATTATTCTTCAAATTAGCTTCAAATTAGCTTGAAATTATGTTGATATGGTAATGAAAACGGTAATAAAAAAGCGAAACACCTGTTTCGCTTTTTTAACTACTTTCACCAACTATTCTTAACTAACAATTTAGATTCTCAATGAAAATGCTCAGACCCTTGCGGTGGAGCATCGTCCGGCATCTCTGCATGCACCAGTTCTGCTTCGGCATCTGCAAACAGAGGTGCGTGACAATCGTCGCAAAATTCCATCGCAAAAATATCCTCGATTTTATGGATATCGGTAATCCCACATTCAATCAAAATCTCTGGGATTTCGCCTATGCATAATTCGCCTGTTGGATTATCGATTGCATTGACCTGATCATCCGGTTGATACATCGGCCAGACAGCACCATAGACAACCTCGGGTTCTTTTTTGAGGATAAAGCTGATGCGATATTCGTCTACTTGCGCCGGGCTATCTTCTTCACTAAAACCCGCCACAACCACTTTTAGTTCGCTGGCCTCTATCTCTAAAGTTTGCGTTAAATAGAATACGGCAGAGCGTATCAGCGCAGGACGGATTTTGATATCAGCCTCACGGCAAGCGGTATAAAACGCCTCTGGCATCAGCAAATCAATATTACAACCCGGTAGCAGGCGCGTCATGATTGGTGATACCTGCTGTTGCCATTGGTCCAGCGCGGTCGCTTTGGCTTGCACGCAATCAAACGGTGATTCTATCGCTTGCCATTGGAATAAAGGCTGTCCTTGCGGCACAATCACGGCGGCCAACAAGAATCGTATATCGGCTAAAAACGGGATAACCGAGAGCAAATCTGTCGGGTGTTGCGGTGGCAAACCCTTTAATTGTGCCATCACCAAACGCTCTAGCAAATCGGATGTTTCGCTATGATTACGTGGTAACTGATCTAGTGAGTACAAAGTCGGTACCAGATGCAGTTGTGCTTGATCAGTCAATAAATGGGTCTGCAAATTTTTTGCTAACAACGCAGCCTGCTCTGAAGGGACTGCACCGTGTGCCATTTCAAAACGCGTCCATGCCAACACCGGTGCTGTGATCAGCAAGGCTTCGTACATTTTGCCTTCATACTCAAACGGATGCGAAGTACTCAGTGCTTCTAAAGTTTCGATAAAGACTTCGTAGGCTTCTGGATGATGCTGGAATAAATTTTCAGCCGCCGCATCGAGTATCGGATGATGGTTCTTGAGATTTTTTGTGACCAGATCATCCAGCTGAGCTTGCCAGGTATAGTCTTCAATACGGCTGGCAGACTGAGCGACAGCCAAGGCCAGATTAATCAGGCGTTGGCTTTCTACAGATAATTTACTACGTTTTTTTTGTGGTGGTCGGCGCATCAGGTTTTTAAATTTTCTTGTTATATTGTGTTTTACCAAATAAGGCTTCTTTGGCTTTATCGTCCAAAAGTGGTTTGCGTAAATCGGCTAATACTTTTACGCCACGTTGCACCGCAGGGCGGGCATCGATTGCATCAAACCAGCGTTTTGTGTTGGGAAAATCAGCCCAGTCTATCCCTTGGTTCGCTGCAGAACGTGCCCATGGGTAAGTCGCAATGTCAGCAATAGTATATTCATCACCAGCAAGATAAGCCGTTTGGCTCAATTGTTTTTCCAGTACACCATATAAACGTTTAGCTTCGTTAGTATAACGATCCACCGCGTACGCAATCTTGGTCGGTGCATAAATACGGAAATGATGCGCCTGTCCTAGCATAGGGCCAAATCCACCCATCTGAAACATCAGCCATTGCAAGGTCTGGTATTTTTCGCGGTCAGTTTTACCAAGTAATTTACCGGTTTTTCCAGCCAGATATAACAAAATTGCACCCGATTCAAATAGAGAAATCGGCTGTCCGTCAGGTCCATCCGCATCCACAATCGCGGGAATTTTGTTATTCGGAGAAATCGCCAAAAATTCAGGCTTAAATTGGTCTCCGGCACCAATATCAACAGGAATTGCCCGGTATGCCAAACCACATTCTTCCAACATGATATGAATTTTGTGACCGTTAGGGGTAGGCCAAGAGTAGACATCTATCATCAGTGTGCTCCATCAGAAAGGTTAGCAAGCTAAAAAACTTTGACCCTATTATGCAGAGGTTTGTGATTTTACGCACCGATTTGAATGAGCAATCTTTTTTGGGTATAAATTGAAGCTTGGTTGGGGTCTAAACTTGAGGCTGTAACTGAGGGGGTGGAATTAAAACTAAAATCGATACTGGAGCAAGATTCATAAATCAAAATAAGTACAAAATTAAAAAAGACAAATGTAGAAAAATAGTTCTAGACAAGTCGTTCTAGAAAATATATTCTACTTCCATCGATAAAAAATCAATGGAAATTTCATGTCTATCATTACCGGTAAATCAAGCAAGAAAAAATCGGCAAGCGTTCCTAGGCCAACCACGGCCGAACTGGATTTGCTGCGGTTGATCTGGCAGCTAGGTCCAGCCACGGCAAAGCAGGTACATCAGATCGCCGTACAAGACCGGCCAGACATGGCGTATGCGACCGTTTTGCGTCTCATGCAGATCATGCATACCAAAGGTTTGCTCAACCGCGATGAGAGCCAACGCTCCCACGTCTACGCCGCTGCCCAGGCACAAGATTCTCTGCAAACCAATTTATTGAAAGAGTTAATCCATAAAGCGTTTTCAGGTTCTGCAAAAGATTTAGTAATGGCGGCTTTGCGTGGTCATGTCAGCAAAGAGGAGAGGGAAGAGATACAAAAGTTTTTGCATGGAGATGAGAAATGATGGATTTCATCAAATCGCTACTGTATCCGGCATTGTATTTTTCTGATTCGGAGTTTGGTACCAATGTTAGCTCTGGTTTTGCCACCATCCACACTTGTGTTAGCGCCATTGGCTGTGCGCTGATTCACTTCGTCTGGCAAGGGGGCATCATTGCTTCTACTACTGCTTTTTTATTGATGATTTTTAGAAATGCCAGACCACAAATCAGATACTCCATCAGCTGTTTTGCTTTGATCTTATGCGTCATTTTGCCAACGGCTATGGTGATTGATCGGCTTCATTCCTCTGGAGCGGCAGTTCAAAATGTCAGTCTGAGCAATGCCTATCTCGATCTCATGCCAGATACTTTGTCTACCCAGAGATTTGCCAGCTATTTGCAATCTAATTTACTTTGGATCGTTCTGTGCTGGCTAGTCAGTGTGATTATTTTAAGCTTTCGCATGGGTATGGGTTTATTTTGGATCAGCAGATATACGGATACAAAACGCAACTTGCTATGCAATCAGGCAAATGCACATTGGCAAACTAGACTTACTACATTGGCAAACCAGTTTGGCGTGCGTCGTGATATTGGTTTGCGCGTGGTGGATGATTTAAAAAGTCCGATCACAGTTGGCTGTTGGCGACCATTGATTCTTGTGCCAGCCTCGCTAATGACAGGTATGCCAGCACCGTTGCTAGAAGCTTTGTTAGCGCACGAGCTTGCACACATCAGCCGCTTTGATTATGCCGTCAATCTGATTCAAAGTTTGATTGAAATGCTGTTGTTCTACCACCCGGCCGTGTGGTGGATATCAAAACAAATCCGTATAGAACGTGAACAAATTGCGGATGATCTAGCCGCAAGAATACTAGCCGAACCGCGGCGTCTGGCTCTTGCACTTCAAGAATTGGATCTCTTCCAATTCTCAACCCCTCAACTGGCCCAAGCGGCTCATGGAGGACATCTTATGTCTCGTATCAAACGATTATTGCGCCCGGAAGTACAGCCGATTAACTGGAAAGCAGCAATGTCAGTAGTTACTTTATCTGCAGTTTGTTTAAGTGTGTATGCACATTCAGCTTCGCACGCTAATCCGCAAGCTGATCCAAATACTAGTGGTGTTGTTAAATCAAATGCCGGAAAACAAGCTAGCAGCGCGTCAACACACAAAATAACTGATCCAATCATTGACTTTAACAAGTGTCATCCAGAATATCCAAGTGACTCCCTGGCAAAGGGTGAGGAAGGTAGCGTATATATGTCCGTATTGATTGATCGTGATGGCACCATCAAACAAACAAACCTAGATAAATCAAGTGGTTTTCCTGCTTTGGATGAGGCGGTATCAAAAAAATTATTAGCCTGCACCATGAAAGCAACTCCGGGGAAAGTTGATGGCAAGTCACGATTAGCATGGGTCAAGGTTCAGTATGTTTGGAGACTCGATTAAATTCGATGTGCTAATTAATTAGCTAGAGAAGTTCATCGGCGTAGTGCTTGCTTTAAAAAGTAGGGCATAGATTGGCATTATGTACGATGAGCTTTTCGTTAAATGGTTACAACTTTGCTACTTGGTTGTTGCTGACGTAATACTTGGTATTCAATACTTGATATCGGACTTAAAGTGCTCAAACTCATATTGTCTTTTTTTATTATTTTAGCTTGCACTAACAATAGCGATGCTTCGCAGTTGCCAGAGTATCCGTTCATCCACACAAGCGGTTTTGCTTATGCCAAAGTGCAGCCAGACTTTGGCGAAATCTTGTTTGAGATTAACGTTATTGATACTGATCCAGATGTGGCTTTTAATAATGCTGCAGCCCGCATAACAGATATAAAAACCCTGTTGGCACAACAAAATATTGCAGAGAACGATATCGTCATCCGTGATTTAAAAAGAAGTGTTAGCAAGACTGACGGTAGCCAAAGCCCATCTACTTCGCTGGTCGAATTGAGCAGTAATATATATATCAAAGTACGCGACCTGAGTCATTGGCAAGCCATCATGTTGCCGATATTAAAGTTAAAAAATCTGGATAAGTTTGGTACGGCGTTTGACATTAGCGAACGTGGAAAAATTGAACTGGATTTAGCCGGTGAGGCGATCAAAGATGCTCAACGCAAGGCTAGTAGTTTGGTGAATATTGCAGGTAAACGCCTAGGTGCGGTCATGGCGATTTCGGAAAGCCGCATCAAAAATTTAGGCTCATCTTTTGGCGTCGTCAGCGAGAACGCTTACTCACAAGACAGCGATACGCGTCTGCAAACCGCAGG
The DNA here is from genome assembly GCF_040544445.1 of Undibacterium sp. GrIS 1.8. Lineage (NCBI taxonomy): Bacteria > Pseudomonadati > Pseudomonadota > Betaproteobacteria > Burkholderiales > Oxalobacteraceae > Undibacterium > Undibacterium sp. GrIS 1.8. The sequence continues at coordinate 9,541 of NZ_JBEONQ010000011.1, forward strand.
GGAAGATTTACTGACTATACCACCACTCAAATTACAGGCAACGATTGATGTGATATTTGAGATGAAGCCTAAGTCGGCTAAATAAATAATGGAGCTTAGCTACGAAGAAATAGTGGACGCATCATTTAGTGAAAGTTCTCCTCTCAACAAAAAAAACTCCTAGCAATGCAGGAGTATTTTTAAGAGAATTACATTGATAATCAAAAAAGCTATATGAAAAATAAGGTTATTTTTCGGTTTAAAATTATATCCATAACCTAAATTCGTGCAGAGCTATTTGTTATTTTATTGGGTTTATTAAGTTAAGGCAGAGTGATCGTGATATTGGCAGCCTTCGGTGCAAGCTTCACTACATCGTTATAAGCGTTGATGCTGTTTTCCGTTGATTTGTGTAGCATCCAGTTGAGTCCGGTATAACCAGAGATTGCTATCAGCGCAAATACTGAACAGATAATCCATAACGGAACTTCATTACGAAGCTTGTTGATAATTTGATCGGGGCGCGCCCAATGCGGTGCAAACCCGGCACTTTTCCCTTTCATCAGAGCGATTTCATCTCCTAGGCGAGCAGTCAGGTAGTTGAGTTTTTCTGATCCCTCAATAATATATTTGCCCTCAAATCCCAGCAGCAGACACATGTGAAAAACTTCTAGTGCCTGGATATGGGCAGATCCACGTGTTCGCAGTTCCTCTAAGCGATTAAAGAAGTTTTCACCGGCAAGTTGATCGCCGAAAATCGCTAGTTGAAGAGGGCGACGTTCCCATGCATCCCGGATACCAAATTGTGATCGCAAAATAATCTCATCTACCGCTGCACAAAATGCATATTTGGCGGCATGGATGTCATCGGCGGAGGTATTCATCTTCTTTGCTTTGCGATCAAAGTCATCAAGAAACCGACTGACGTTATCCGAGAATTTGGCTTCGTCTTGAGGTGCGCAGCGATTTTTTAACATGAACAAGGCATAAAAGCCGTCATACATTAAATCGAGTAAAGAATGTGGTGTGAACGAGTTATCAGTCGTAGTAAATTGTGCCTGATTATTTCCTAATAAAGAGGGCGCTGAGGAAGATGTTGAATTCATCATGATGTTACTGCCAAAAGTTCAAGTTTAAGATCACGTATGCCTGATGGCACATAAATAGAAATAGATTGTGCTTGCAACATACGTTCGTACAAAGGGCCTTTATTTTCTATCAAAAAGTAAAACGTGTCGGGTCGCACGGGAACTGCAGACGGTACTTGCGGAGAGTGAACAAGTTTGACACCCGGCATTGCTGACAAGACAAATTTTTCTACATCGTCAGGTGCGCCGATTTTAAATCGTAACGGGACGATATCGACTAGCTCTATTGCTGCCAAATCAGCGGAAACTGCGACATACAGACTGGTTTCATTCGTAATTTTCCCAGAATCAAGCGCGCCGTGGTGATACGAGGGCTTAATCTCAGTGAGATTAATAGAAAAATATTTAGATGAAATGACCGTATCCAACAACTCTTTTATGATTGAGTGCAATTTGGCAAAACATGGTCCAGGATCTTGATGTACGTAAGGAGGTAAATCCGTTAATGAGCTGCTTTTTGAGTAAGTGAGCAAAGATCCAGCCAACCCTAATAATTGCTCATACAAACGTTCTGGATGCAGGCTAGGGTGATGCAGATAATGACTGAGTGATGCAAAAGCCGCACTCGCTGTATGCAATAACCAGAAGGAAGAAATATCCCCAGAACGGAATTCAATAACATTTTTACTCGGCTCGCGATGATGTCCGTACAAAGCGTTTACTTTCGCTTGTAATGCATCCATTAATTTACGGAGCTGAATAAATAACATAGGTGCGCTGCGAATGGACAAGCTTGGGGCTACAAAACTGGTGTCTAATTCAAACCCACCTGTCGAGGCACGGCGCAAGCGTATGACCGGGAAGTTGACATACGAATCACGTGGTTCAAGCTCAGATACTAAACGTACTGTCTTCTTAAGATAAGTTAATTCTGCATTAACCGCTTGGGTGAACAAATCTGGCGTATCAATATTCGTTTGAACATAACGAGTGGAGTTGTTAGCAGTTGCAACAGGTGCAAAATTGCCACCGAAGCTCTTCATTGCAGGCAACGCTATATAGTAAGTAATCGTTTGTTGTGACAAAGGTATGTCACTTAGATCAATAGCATCAGGGAGGTCGTCAACCGCTGGCGCTTTGACCATTTCTCCATCTTGAAAGATCAAAGATAAATCAAGTAGCCGCAAAGTATTATTTGTGAGCGCATCTTTATCACATTGGATATTGATTACACCCCACGAATACGGTTGTAGAGCTTGTGCCATCTCATGTAAACGACGCTCATGATATTGGTCTTGTTGCTGGAAATGTTGAGGGCGGAGAAAAAGACCTTCTCCCCATAAAACTTTGGAATTGATATTCACGTCGGTTTTCTCTTTTAACTGGATAACTATTTCATTGCCAATTTATTGGCAATGTACCGAGGATAGACTGGCGATGTCATCCCCAACTAATTTAATGGCTGACCCTACGCCAACAGTGAGTGCGCATGCATGCATACCGATAGTAATGCCAGTCTTCTCTACATCCGCAGCTGGAAACGTTGCTCGCCAACGCTGATTTGCCGGCGATCTGAATAATGCAACTACACCAATAAAGTAAGCCTCTTGGCTTACTTTTTCCTCAGCGTGATAGCGCTGACCTGGAACCAGAGTGATTTCTTTTACTTCCATCAAATCAGAGCCAAGTACATCTTTCTCTTTTTGTGGATTTAAAAAAGTGTCATAGCTGGTTTGTTGAAAATTTGCGCTTTGTCGAAGTTTGTATACCCGTGCAATCAGCGCAAGCGGGCGGCCATTGGCGTCGACATTTAAATTTTCTGATGCATGAAGATTAATTTGGATTGTTCTGGGTAATTTTTGCGCATCTGGAAGCTCAGGAATCTCTGGCTTTTTTACGCCGACAACTTCTAGGGCGCTGTTTGTAGCAGTGCTAACTGCAGCGCAGCCAGAAATGGCCAACATGATTGCCAACCCAATTATTCGATAGGCATAAAAAATTTTAATCATTGATTTTCGTTTTGTGCAATTAATAATATTTGGCAAGTGAGTATGTATTGCTTTACAAATTAAATCCCATCACAGATGAGTAATTTGATTGCTGTATTTGCATTATAAAATAAGCAATGCTATGCCGCCATCTTTTTTTGATAACTAAATTATTAAAAAATATTTATATATTTGCATTTAAGATATTGTGTATATGTAATTCCATATTATTAATAATTAAGCTTATAGGAATATATAGAAATTTAGTTCCGATAGTATTCCGTAAACGGTGAAAGATTGCGTAAAGAATAATTAATTATTTAAAACTATTTTCAAATTGCTATTGCTAAAAAAATAAAGAAGCTATAAAATTCTATCAATACTTAATTAATTTACATCATTTTAATTGGGTTTAAGGTTTAATTGATTCGTCTAAGAGAGTGAAATATGTTGGTTCAGAAATTAAAAATTTTATCCTGTATCTCTTTGCTGTCGCTTCTAGCAGCTTGCGCAGAAGCTCCAAAAAAAGTTGTTGAAGTAGCGCCGCCTAGTCTTGAAACTATGATGACTCAGGCATCCGCAGCATCAGATGCTGGTCAGCCCGAAAAAGCCGTTGGCTTATTAAAAACTGCTGCTGGTACTTATCCCGCCGACAAGGCACCTTGGTTGCAAATGGCGCAAATGAACTTTGATCGCGCAAATTATGGCAATGCTATTACTAATGCTTTGGAAGTATTGCAACGTGATGCTAACGACAATGTCGCAAATAGCATCATCGCAGTAAGCGGACTCCGTCTATCAACAAAAGCATTGGCTGATCTAAGCCAACGTAGCAATTTGACTGGCTCAGTTCGCACGGAAGCTCAAGATCTTGCCAAGCTATTGAGAGAGAGTTTGGGCGAAACAGTATTGGTGCCTGCCAGAGCGAAGCCAGTTGTTAGTTCGACCAGTAAGCCAGCTACTGCAACATCAAGTCCAAGTGCTGCAAAGGGTGCTGCAAGTAAGCCAGCTACTGTCGAGGCTCAAAAATCAGACAGTAATCCTTTCGGTTCCTTGAAATAAAAGAGTCGTAAGAAAATTCGAAATCAGTCCGAAATTTTTCGGGTCATTTTTTAGTCTCATAGGGGAACTGTAATGGCAAAGCAAGAAAGTGTACAAAAACGGTTGCAAAAAGTGCGTCCACCGCGCGTGCAAATGACTTATGACGTCGAAATTGGTGACGCTATTGAGCAAAAAGAGTTGCCGTTTGTGATGGGTGTTGCTGGTGACTTCGGTGGCAAATCAGAGTTGCCACAGCAGCGATTAAAAGATAGAAAGTTTGTCGCGATTGACCGCGATAATTTTGATGAGGTAATGAAAGGTTTGCAGCCAAGAGCTGTTTATCGTGTCGCGAACGAGTTGACTGAAGATGGTGGTGAATTTGCTGTTGATCTTAAGTTTCAGTCGATGGAGGATTTTCGTCCTGAATCAATCGTGCAGCAAGTAGAGCCTTTGAAGAAATTGTTAGAAGCTCGTACAAAGTTGGCTGACCTTCGTAATAAATTAGCGGGAAATGAAAAGCTGGAAGATATCTTGAATGACGTGCTTAGCAGTACAGAAAAACTCGCCGCTTTAAGTCAGCAGTCCACTAAGCAAGGATCTTGATATGTCAGCACAACAATTATCACCTACAGCCTCTGCAGGTACAACTGAACTTGGTTTGTTGGATGAAATCGTCGAACAGAGTAAAGTTGCAAAATCATTAGTGGAACATGCTCGTGCAAAAGATATTATTTCTGAATTGGTTAGTCAGGTTTTGCAAGGCACGGTCGTCGTTTCTGAGAATCTTGCGGCAACAATTGACGCACGCGTTGCAGAACTAGATCAACTGATTTCCAAGCAGTTAAGTGCAGTGATGCACGCGCCAGAATTTCAAAAGCTGGAAGGTAGCTGGACCGGATTAAATTATTTGGTAAAGAACACGTCTACTAGCCAAAATCTGAAAATTAAGATGATGAACGTGACTAAGAAAGAATTAGTCAAAGATTTTCAGAGCGCCTTAGAGTTTGATCAAAGTGCAATGTTCAAAAAAGTGTACGAAGAGGAATTCGGTACTTTTGGTGGCGCCCCGTTTGGTGCTTTGATTGGCGATTTTGAAGTCACTCGTCAGCCAGAGGACATGTACCTGATTGAGCAAATGTCTCATGTCGCTGCTGCTGCCCACGCACCTTTCATTTCTGCAGCTTCTCCAGAATTATTTGGATTAGAAACCTACAGCGACCTCGGAAAGCCACGTGATTTATCCAAGGTATTTGATACCGTTGAATACGCCAAATGGAAATCTTTCCGTGAGTCTGAAGATTCCCGTTATGTTGGTTTGACTTTGCCACGTTTCCTCGGGCGTTTGCCATTTAATCCAAGAGATGGCGCAACCGTTGAAGGCTTCAATTATGTGGAAGACGTTGATGGTACCGATCATGCCAAATATCTATGGTGCAACGCTGCCTACGCATTCGGCACCAAGTTGACTAAAGCATTTGACGATTTTGGCTGGTGTGCAGCCATTCGTGGTGTTGAAGGTGGTGGCTTAGTTGAAGATTTGCCTACTCATACTTTCAAAACGGATGAAGGTGAAGTCGCACTGAAATGTCCGGCTGAGATTGCCATCACAGATCGTCGTGAAAAAGAATTAAGTGATCTTGGTTTTATCTCCTTGGTGCATTGCAAAGATACAGACTACGCGGCATTTTTTGGTGCGCAGTCGACTCAAAAAGCCAAGAAGTACAACACAGATTCTGCTAATGCGAACGCTGTTTTGTCCGCACAACTTCAATACATTTTTGCCGTATCACGTATCGCACATTACATGAAAGCGATGATGCGCGACAAGATCGGCAGTTTTGCTGCCGCATCCAATGTAGAGGATTTCCTGAATCGCTGGCTTACACAATATGTATTGTTGGATGACAACGCCAGTCAGGAGCAGAAAGCCCAGTTCCCTTTACGGGAAGCATCAGTCCAAGTGTCGGAAGTGCCGGGCCGTCCGGGTGTTTACCGAGCGGTAAGTTTTTTACGTCCGCATTTCCAATTGGATGAATTATCTGTATCGCTCCGTTTGGTCGCGGAGTTGCCTCAATCGACCAAGTCGTAATTTTTTTTAATTTTTACTTAATTAGGATGACAAATAATGGCTATCGACGTCTATTTGCAAATTGATGGTATCAAAGGTGAATCCACTGATACTGACCACAAAGACTGGATTGAATGCACAGGCGTTCAATGGGAAGTTCTCCAGCCAAAAACTGCTACTTCTTCAACAGGTGGCGGCCACACAGCTGAGCGTTGCGAGCATAAAGACATCGTAATTTCTAAACTTGCGGATCTTTCTACTCCATTGCTGCTTCAAAATAGCTCTTCTGGAAAAACAATTCCAAAGGCAAAATTTGAATTCATGCGCGCAGATGCACAAGGTCAGCGTATCAAATATTTCGAAATCGAATTGGAAAATGTATTGATCGGTGGCGTATCTCCTGAGATCGCTCCTGGCGCAATTTTGAGCGAAGAAGTTCGTTTCAAATATTCCAAAGTGAAATGGAAATACACGCAACAAAAAGTCAACGGTGGTTCAGGCGGTAATACTTCCGGTGGTTGGGATTTGTCTGCTAACAAGACAATCTAAGTTTTTTGAGTAAAATCCGCGGCTGAGGTTGGCCGCGGTATTTTTTTGGATACATATTGATGCATGGTTTTGCCCCAGGTTTGTTGGATAAATTAATACCAGATAGCAGACATACTTCGTCTGGTGATACGGTGGCACGGCTTTCAATGGAAGACCTGAAAGATACAGTTGCGCGTGATTTGGAAGCGCTGCTCAACACCAGAAAAGTGATTTCTGAAGAGTTGTTAATGTCCTATCCAGAATGTACTAAATCGATAGTGACATACGGATTAAATGATTTTGCTGGTTTAAGTTTAGCCAGCACAGACGATAGAGCTTATATCTGCCGTGCTTTAGAACAAACGATTGCCAGGCATGAACCTCGGCTGCGCAACGTAAAAGCCTCATTAGAGGTGCAGCAGGGTTCGATCAATCGATTAAATTTTGCTATTTCTGCGCTCTTAGTCGTGCATCCTGCGCAAGAGCCTGTCAGTTTTGATGCTGTACTGCAGCCATCGAGCTTGCATTATTCCATCAGTAAAACACGTCGGACAACGCGGAGTATTTAATGGATGATTTACTCCCGTATTACGAGCGTGAATTAGGATTCTTGAGGCGCTATTCCCGAGAATTTTCTGAGCGTTATCCGAAAATTGCCGGACGTTTGCTGATGGTAGGTGAGGTCTGTGAAGATCCCCACATCGAGCGGATGATACAGTCATTTGCATTATTGAATTCGCGTATATCAAAACGTCTTGATGATGATTATCCTGAGTTTACGGAAGCGTTATTCGACGTTTTATATCCTCATTACTTACGTCCTTTTCCATCTTGCTCTATTGCCCGCCTGGATTACAGCGCTGCGGCCGCGCAGCTGACGACAGCGACACAGATTCCCAGATCGACTGAGCTGACGACTCGTCCAGTGAAGGGAGTCGCCTGTAAATTTAAGACGGTCTATGACGTTACTGTCGCGCCAATTCGCTTGTCCCAAGTGAAATTTAACGCGATTGCATCTCCACCGGAAGCCGTTATGTTGCCGCCGAAAGCGACATCGACCATCAGCATTACGATTGATGCGACTTCCATGCAAGCAGGGATTGCCCAACTGAACATTCAGTCTCTGCGGGCATTTATCGATGGAGAATCCTCATTTTGCGCTGGCTTGAGAGACAGTCTGTTCATGCGCACTCTATGCGCTTATGTTGAAGTAGATCAGAGCGGCCGTTGGCTTGCGCTGAATAAAACACCAGTTAAAGGCGTCGGCTTTGACGAAGAGGAAGCATTGATTCCATTTGCTTCTAGATCGCATCCCGCATATCGATTATTGACCGAATATTTTACCTTCCCAGAAAAATTCAATTTTTTTGATATCGATATGGAGGCAATCAACAAGCTCTTACCGACATCGGCACGCTCGTTCACTCTACATCTAGCGTTAAGTGGTTTACGTGCAGATTCTAATATGGCGCGTATGTTGGGGAGTTTGTCTTCAAACAATATCCTGCTCGGATGTACTCCGGTGGTTAATTTGTTTAAACAGCGCGGTGATCCGATCCGCTTGACTCATGCCGCAGCCCATTATCCTGTTGTTGCTGACTCGCGCCGCGCATTTGCGTATGAAGTACACAGTATTGATTCTGTGAAGTTGGTACGGCAGACGCCTCAGGGTGAATCTATTACTGAATTCCGTCCCTTTTATTCTTTACGACATGGCGAGACTTCAGAAAAATCCGGGCATTTTTGGGTTGCACATCGCGATGAGATGGTGGCGTTAAAAAGTCCAGGATACGAGACTGAAATTTCTATCGTTGACATCGACTTTGATCCGGCAGTGGTTGAAACTCAAACGCTTAGCCTAGATCTGACTTGCTGCAATCGCGATTTGCCAGCATCGCTTTCGTACGGGTTGCCAGGTGGTGATCTATTTTTGGAGGGCGGCTCTATGGTGCGCTCCATTAGTTTTCTGCGTAAACCGACAGAATCTTATCGCTTTGAAAGAGGGCGGGGCGCGCATTGGCGACTAATCTCTCATTTATCACTGAATCATTTATCTTTATCCAAAGGTGGTTTAGAGGCGTTTCAGGAAATGCTCAATCTCTATGATCTGCCCAGATCAGCGACATCGCAACGTCAGATTGGCGGCGTGATTGCAATTGAACATAAAGCAGCAAAAGCCTGGTTGCCTGGCAATCCATTTGCGTGTTTGGTTCGCGGTATTGAAGTGCGTTTGACGATTGATGAAGAAAGTTTTGTCGGTAGCGGTATTCATGTATTTGCGCATATCGTTGATCGTTTTTTAGGACTGTATGTCACCGCCAATAGTTTTACCCAATTGGTTATTGTGTCAAATAAAACTGGGGAGGAACTGCTGCGATGCTTGCCACGAAGCGGAGATTTGAGCCTAGTGTAATCCAGCAATTATTGGATGAGCCCTATCGGTTTCAGTTTTTTCAAGCTGTCAGAGTCTTTGAACTTTGGCTCAAGCAAAATGGCGTGTCGCATGACAATGCCGTGGCAGAGTATGTGCGCTTTAAGAATAGAGTGTCACTGAGCTTTCCGGCGAGCGAGATAGATACGCTAACGCTTTATCCTACAAGCATACAAAAAACGGATGACGAACTACTTTTTGCATTACGTAGTGGTGAGCTTGGGCATATAGGATTGACGCCGTCGTTTATGGGTTTTTTGGGTGGGAATGGAACGTTACCGGCGCATTATACCGAGCGCATTTCTGAACAATTGATATTTGAAAAAGACGAAGGACCAAAGGCCTTCCTGGATACTTTTTCTAATCGAGCAGTTGCTCTGTTCTATCAGGCATGGCGTAAATACCGTTTAGAGCTGAAGTATGAATTAGGTGGGCAGGATAAATTTCTACCTTTGCTGTTGTCGCTAGCTGGTTTGAATCATCCTAGTTTACACGACCGGAATCATGACGAGGATGAAGGTGTTCTCGATCAAACCATGGGGCATTACGCAGCGGCGTTGATGCAGCGCCCAATCTCTGCAGCCTATATGCAGCAGGTGCTTAGTGAATATTTTGCCGTCCGGGTGGCGATCGAACAATTTATCGGTTTTTGGTATGAGGTACCCCAACATCAACAAACGATGTTGGGTGCGACAAATGCCACGCTGGGGTCCGAGGCCATGGTTGGTGCCAGAGTCTGGCAACGTGATTTACGTATGCGAATAGTAATAGGGCCGCTCGCAAAGAAAGAGTTTGAAAATTTCTTACCTGGTGCTCGTGCTGCGAGATCTCTGGAGAAAGTGTTGACGATGTTTAGCAACCTTTGCCTTGAATACGAAGTGCAATTGATCTTGCGTAAAGAGGATGTAGAGGGAACGAGTTTAGCCGCAGAGCGATCCAGTGGTCGTTTAGGTTGGGATAGTTTTCTGACTACTGGCGAGGTTGCCGAAGATAGACAAGATGTGCAGTACGCAATTCATGCCTTATAGCTTAGGCACTAACTAAATGAGATATCTACATAAACCTGAGTAAGTACAAAATTCTGTACTGAGGTAACTGCCAAGATAAGTACCAACGTATAAAAGATTCGCTTGATAGATTAGCTTGATAAATCAGATCAAATCTGAGATCAAAGCTGCCATAAAAAGACATGCAGCAGCTCGAAAGATATGCGCAACAGCCAACAAATTGTAGATGTAAATAAATTAAACAAGGAAATGCAGTGATGAGTATCAATCTCAAGACATTGATTAGCAAACTGAACGAAACTTCTCGTACTGCCGCAACCCGTGCAGCAACTATTTGCGTTGGCCTAGGCCAATATGAGGTTGATATTGAACACTTGTTTTTAGCGTTGCTAGAGCAAGCGCAAAGCGATTTTGTCGTGATTGCCCGCCGTTGCGGTATCAGTGTCACTAGCCTTGAAGCTGACTTGCGTAATGAGATTAATCGTTTCAAAACGGGTAATTCCCGCACACCTGTGTTTTCACCGCATTTGCCAAAATTATTTGAACATGCCTGGCTGATTGCTTCTTTGGACAATCAGACAGGTAAAGAGCATCAGATTCGTAGCAGTCATTTATTGTTAGCGTTGCTGACCGAGCCTGATCTGGCGCAATTGGCGTATCGCGGTTCTAAATTATTCGTCAAATTTAAATTAGACGATTTGAAACATGATTTGGATAAATTGACTGCCGGCTCACAAGAGAGCAACGTTGTGTCCTCCGCTACGGCTGATCCTGCTAATGACGAGGGTGGCGATCCAGCTGGCGATATGATCAACAAACCGGCGGCGACCAAGATACCGGCCTTAGATCAATTTACGACTAATCTCACGCAACGCGCGCGCGACGGTAAAGTTGATCCTGTCATCGGTCGTGATATGGAGATTCGTCAGGCGATTGATATTTTGATGCGTCGTCGCCAGAACAATCCTATTTTGACGGGTGAAGCGGGTGTAGGTAAAACCGCCGTAGTCGAGGGCTTGGCATTACGAATCGCACAGAAAGACGTGCCAGAAATTTTGCATGGTGTTGAAATTCATACGCTGGACATGGGCTTGTTACAGGCCGGTGCCAGTGTCAAAGGTGAGTTCGAAAACCGTCTCAAAAACGTCATTGATGAAGTTAAAAAAAGTCCTCACGCCATCATCCTGTTTATTGATGAAGCGCACACCATGATCGGTGCCGGCGGACAGGCCGGCCAAAATGATGCGGCTAATCTGTTAAAGCCGGCTCTGGCACGTGGTGAGTTACGTACTATCGCAGCGACGACCTGGAGCGAATATAAAAAGTATTTTGAAAAAGACGCCGCTTTAGCAAGACGTTTCCAGGTCATCAAAGTAGAAGAGCCATCCGAAGAATTGGCTTGTGCGATGCTGCGCGGTATGGCACCTTTGATGGAAAAACATTTTAACGTGCGTGTCTACGATGAGGCGATTACCGAGGCTGTTCGGCTATCGCATCGCTATATCAGCGGCCGACAATTGCCGGATAAGGCGATCAGTATTTTGGATACCGCCTGCGCCAAAGTCGCACTCGGTCAAAATGCGACTCCAGTGTTACTGGAGAATATTCATAAGCAATTAGACAGAATCAATGCTGAAATCGCCTCACTAGACAGAGAGCAAAATACCGGCAGCAAACATACTGTACGCCTGCAAGAATTGCGTGATTTATCAGCATCACTCAACGCGGAGCAACAGATATTGAGTGCCCGTTGGGAGCAAGAAAAAGTTTTAACTGAAAAAATCAAAGCACTACGTTCCAAACTTGAAGATGCCGGCAAACCAGATGAGAGTTCTGCTTCAATAAACGATGCAGACAAAGCGCTAGATAAAACATCCAATAACGAATTGGATAAAACCACTGCGGCAAAATCTGCAAAAAAAGTAAAAAACACTAAGCAAAATGATACGCAAAATGACGAGCTGCAAGCGTTGTTAGATCAGTTAAAACAGTTGCAGGGCGAGACACCGATGGTGCCAGTGCAGGTGGATGGTCATATCGTCGCAGAGATCGTCGCTGCATGGACCGGTATTCCGCTCGGCAAAATGGTGAAAGACGAGATCAAAACGGTGTTGAATTTAAAGGCCTTATTGCAAGAGCGTGTCTTGGGACAAACGCATGCTATCGAGGCCGTCGCGCAAAGAGTGCGTACCTCCCGCGCCAATTTGGATGATCCGAATAAACCAAAAGGCGTGTTTCTGTTTGTTGGCCCATCTGGTATCGGTAAGACCGAAACTGCGCTGGCCTTAGCCGATACATTGTACGGCGGCGAGCGCAAACTGGTTACGATCAACATGAGTGAATATCAGGAGGCGCATAGCGTTTCTGGTCTCAAAGGTTCGCCGCCGGGCTATGTCGGTTATGGCGAGGGCGGTGTCTTGACCGAGGCTGTACGACGCAATCCTTATAGCGTTGTGTTGCTGGATGAGGTAGAAAAAGCCCATCCAGACGTGTTGGAATTATTCTTCCAGGTATTTGATAAAGGTGTGATGGACGATGCGGAAGGTCGTGAGATCGACTTCAAAAATACCATCATTATTCTGACGTCTAATGTGGCATCCAGTCTAATGATGCAAGCCTGCCTCAACAAACAAGGCGATGATCTGCCAACACCGCTCATGCTAGAAGAACAGATTCGTCCGCAGTTGATGAAGGCATTCAAACCTGCATTCCTGGGTCGGTTAAAAGTGATTCCGTTTTACCCAATTGCAGACGATATTTTGGTACAAATTATCGAGCTAAAACTCAAGCATATTCAAAAACGAATCAGCGTTAATCACAAGGCTGAATTTACCCATGACGATGCTTTGGTCGATGCCGTATTGGCACGTTGCACGGAAGTTGATTCCGGTGCGCGTAATGTAGACAATATCCTGAACGGCACGCTGCTACCAGAAATCGCAGAAAGTGTGCTTGCAAAAATGGCCGAGGGAGCGAGCATCGCTAAGATTAAAGTCACCGCCAACAAGCAAGGGCAGTTTAAGTACGTGATCAAATAAGGACACTGAAATAGCCGTTAAAATCTTTACCAAGACAGCAAGCTATTTACCAGTAACGATATAAATACTGGTGGTATGTATATTTTAGTTGTCCATAGGTTCCTTGGTCAATAAGACATATTTGGTGAAAATAATGGGGAGTATATTCAAATCAGTTAATTTATATGTATCTGCGACAAAAAAATCTGACGTTGATGATGTGTATTTATTGATCGATTTAAACTAGTCCCCAGCTTGAGTTTAGTTTGAGTTCGGCATGGTTAAGGCTATGACTAAGACTGAGCAAACGCATTTTTTAAACAATGATCTTTGCCGTAAGGTGAAGCTAGTGTGGTGCTGAAGATGGTATTCAATCTCGTGTCTAATTTGTATTGCCAGGTGCAATACTCAAGATGACATTGACCGTCTCGCCATGTGCTTGCAAGAGAGTATCCGGCAAGCTTATGGTGCACCGCACGTATTACTCTTGAAGTTGATTCAGATCATGAAACCTGCCGACATGTTAGACACGCTGATCGCCCATCTGCAGAATGGTTGGGGCCAAGAGGATCGGCTGCTGCGCTTAACGACGACCAGCAACGGTACCAGCAACACCAACGCCCAACTATTAGCAGAATCCTTCAAAGGGGTAGAAAGCCTCAATGATGGATTCCGCTTCGAGATCACTGCACTTTCCACCGATGCGCATATCGAATTAAAAAGCCTGTTAGGCCAACCCGTCCTGCTAGAGTTATTAACGGCCAACAGTCGCACTGAGTTGCGTCCCTTTCACGGACATATCACTAGCTTAGAAACGGTAGGCAGCAACGGCGGACTCGCTCGTTATCGCCTCATCGTAGAACCGTGGACCGCCATGCTGGCAATGGGACGTGACAGCACCACCTATCAAGACATGACGGTGTTCCAGATACTCGACGCCATCTTTCAAGACTACCAAGGCCAAGGCACACTCAGTCCGCAATGGCGGCTAGAGATTGCCGACACCACGATCTACCCCAAACGCTCACTCACCACCCAATATCAGGAAAGTGATCTCGCTTTTATCCAGCGCCTGCTGCATGAAGAAGGTCTCTTCACCTGGATAGAGCATCAAGGTGACGCCACCAGTCCCACCTTAGGCAGCCACACGTTAGTGATTGCCGATCACAACGGCGCATTCCAGCCCAACGTTCAAGCGCAGATCGACTACACCCAACCCGGCGCGATGATGCGTCGTGACAGCATCGACCGCTGGCGCAGCCAACGCCGCTGGCAGACCAACGGCATCGAACTCCAAAGCTGGGACTACCGGCAAATCAACACCCGTCCTCTGCAATCGCACAGCGCCAATGGTAATAACGACGGCAGCGATGGCAACATGCCACTGGTATCCCAAGACACCCCTGGTAGTTACAGCTACGAAAGCAGAGACCAAGGACAACGTATCGCCAATAACCAGCTACAAGCCCTAGAAGCCCACAACAAATTATTTATCGGCGCCGGCACCGTGCGCACCTTATCGCCAGGAACCCGCTTCACCCTCAATGGACAAAGCGCCGCTGAATGGGACCAAAGCGACGATGACCGCAACTTCGTCATCCTCAGAGTCGTCCACCAAGCCCACAACAACCTCAGCGCCGACCTGCAAGCCCATGTCGCCCAAAGTCTCGGCTTGCCACACCAGGATATTGATATCGACACCGATGTAGATGCTGATACTGACACCCATATCCATACCCTAAGTCTCTTCCATAATCTCACCAACGCAGATCAGCAAAAAGGCGAGCGTGCTCTCTACCGCAACCGGTTTGACGCCATCCGCAGCAAAATACCGTACCGCCCGCTAGGCACCGACGCCCATGGCAAACGCCTGCACCCCAAGCCCACCGTACAAGGCCAGCAAACCGCCATTGTCGTAGGCCCCCAAGGCGAGGTTATCCATACCGACCGTGACCATCGCATCAAAGTCCAGTTTCACTGGATGCGTGGCGGTAGTAATGGAAGCAACAGTCACAGCCGACTCCAGCACCCCAATCCCGACGGACACACCGGCGCCCCCGCCAATGACCACTCAGGTACCTGGGTCAGAGTCGCCGCCACGCTCGCCCCCGTCGCTGGCGCCAACTGGGGCAGTCACACCATCCCCCGGATTGGACAAGAAGTCCTGATTGATTTTATTGAAGGCGATATTGACCGCCCACTAGTGATCGGCACGCTTTATAACGGCCAAGGCCAGGCCGACGCCCAATACAACCAACAAGCCCAAGGCACAGGCAGCGCCACCGGCAACGCCCCCGCCTGGTTCCCTGGACAAACTGACGACGGTAGTAATGGTCACGCCCACCCGGCAGCACTCTCCGGCATTAAAACCCAAGCCATGAGCGCCAGCCAACAAGGCACAGGCAGCTATAACCAGCTCGTCTTCGACGACAGCCCCAATGAGAGCAGAACCAGCCTGCAAAGTCACGCCAATCCTCATGAAGGCAGCAGCGAACTCAACCTCGGACATCTGCGTCACCAGACCGACAACCAACGGCTAGGCAAAGTCGGCTTCGGAGCAGAGCTCAAGACCCAGCACAGCGTAGCCGTCAGAGCAGGGCAAGGTCTGCTGATCAGCGCCGACGCCAGAACCAACGCCAGCGGCAGCCAGCTCGACTGCAAAGAAGCCCAAGCTCAGCTAGATAGCAGCCACACCCTGCAACAAAGCCTCGCCCAGACCGCGCAGCAGCACAACGCCAAGCTCAAGGATGACAAACAACAAGACGAACCCGCACCGGAAAAACTCCCCGCCATCCAACAACAAGCCAACACCCTCAAAGTTCTTCAAGCGACGGAGGGCAGTAGCGATAGTAACGCAAACAACGGCGGCCAAGGCAAAGTCACCGCCTACAGCGAACCCCACC
Organism: Undibacterium sp. GrIS 1.8; assembly: GCF_040544445.1. Classification (NCBI taxonomy): domain Bacteria; kingdom Pseudomonadati; phylum Pseudomonadota; class Betaproteobacteria; order Burkholderiales; family Oxalobacteraceae; genus Undibacterium; species Undibacterium sp. GrIS 1.8. The sequence goes on from NZ_JBEONQ010000011.1 coordinate 25,591, forward strand.
TGCAACTCAGCAGCCCCGCTGGTATCGCCGCAGTCACGCCCGCCAACGTTATTTTAAGCAGCGGCAACACCAGCAGCATCACCGCCAGCCAAGACATCAACTTCGCCGTCCAGGGTCAGCACATTCACGCCGTCAAAGCCGGCATCAGCCTCTTCACCTACGGCAAGATCAGCAAAACCAACACCGACAAACCGAATCAAGAAACGGGCATCCGTCTCCACGCCGCCAGCGGCAAAGTCAGCAGCCAAAGTCAAAGCGCAGAGACCAAGCTCACCGCCGACAAAGCGATACAAGTCAACAGCATCACCAACAGCATCACCATTGCCGCCCCCGAGCATGTACTCCTCACAGCGCAAGGTGCGTACATCAAACTAGAAGGTGGCAACATCATGGTGCACGGGCCGGGGACGATGGCATTTAGGGCTAGTGCTAAGGAATTGGCTGGGCCGGGTAGTAGCAGTCCTAAGTTCCCTGACTTGCCAGGATCAAAACTTTACTCGGGTGTTTTTGAAATTGTAGATAAAGATAAAAAAGAGCCTGTAGCTCAGCGGTTATATCGTAAGCAAAGAGCTGACGGTACAGTGTTGTTTGGGCGCACAGGTAGCGAAGGTAAAACAAGAGCAGTTCTTACTTCGGAGCCTGAACCGCTCAAGATCGTTTTAGATCGACACGAAAAATTTCATCGGGAAAAAGTTGATGAAGATGATATTGATGATTGGTTTAATGAGGTTTGAAGATGACAATACTAAAATTTTTAAGAAGCAGATTGATCCTAATTTTTCCGCTCGCAATGTTTGCCTCGGATGTATTTGCAGCAGACGATATGCGATGGTTTAAAAATGAAACGGCATGTAATGAAGTAAAAATTACGGTTCTCTCTTATTGCCAAAATGACGTAGATGAGATGGTTAATACTTTCTGTGTACAACAAAAACTTATTTTGGAAAATAGTGATAAAAAAATTATGTTATCAAATCTTCTGGAAAAGGAACCATCAAGAAATGAATTCCATTCGGTTCGCTCATTAACTTGCGTAGCCGGAAAAAATAATAAGCCGTATATATATTTTTCTTTAGGCAACGGAGGTAACTGCAATGATTGCGAGGTTCATGCAACCATGGACTTGAATGGCAGATGGAAACACTATGATCGAAAATGGTTCGTATCCGGTAGTGAGCGTAAATATATTGATCGCCAAGAAAAAGTTTGGTGGAAGGAAGATTCTTTTTACTTGAAAAATAAAATAGAAAACGTGGAAAAATAATGCCAAATACACACGTCAATGAATCGATCGATCAAAAAAAAGATCTAAAAGGTAATTCGCGTCGAGGTGGAGATGCTCCACCTGAAATACAACAAAAGATCGTTGATATCATTATTGAAGAAGCTCGTAAGCTTCAATTCAATAATCGTGACATTGCTTACTATATTGCAATTGCAAAGCGAGAATCTGGTTTTAATCCAGATGCTGCCAATAGTGGATCATCTGCGTCAGGTGTTGCGCAGATGCAGGATGATACTGGAACCACATTTGGTCTAAATAAGACCAATCGTTTTGATGCACGTGCCAGTATCAAGGCTGGTTTGCAGTATTTTGAGAAAATTAAAAGAAAAATTATTTCTAAATATGGCTCAGCGAGCGATGATTATGAAACGCTGATCTATTTTTGCTATCACTACGGTGAGTTTGCAATTAACCGCCGTGAAACGGTTAATGGACACGTGGTAGTAAAAGAAGCATTACCTATCGCTACATTAAAGGGTAATCCTAAATATGCAGACTCAAAGACGGTCGTAGACGAGGCGATTCGTATTGAAAAAATTCTAAACGATATACATGGCTTGCAAATTAAACTGACGGATATCCTAGGTAAACCATCCGCGGGTCGAAAAGTGATTGTTGTTCAGAAAAAAGCTGTGATATCGGCTGATACTGAAAGTAAATCACCAGCACCAGCACCAGCACCAGCAGGTCCAGGCCCTAATTCTGGCGGCGATGCAAATGAAGCATCACCGGATAAATTACCAAAAATCTCCGCGACGGACGATCAATCTATGTCTGCGGCAGAGGCAAAGCCGCTATCAACTGATGTAACCGTCGAAACTTCTGTTCCAATTAAGTGGGAGCTTAGTGCGATTGAAATGGTGACCGATGGCGATGGTAACATTCCTGAAATTACATCTGAATCTCAAGAGCCAATTGTGATTCTTATTCCTCGACTTGAATATGAAGCTTATAACGAAGCCGTCGCAAAAAATGAAATTACAGAAGACGGAAATAAGCATAATATTTCGCTAAATAGTGGAGAGGCTGGCTCGTTACCTGCGATAAGATCTCCTGCAGTACTTGAAGTGAAGAAGGTAATTCCCTCGCCTCCTAAACCTAAATTAGAGCCTAAGCCAGCATCGACCAAAAAAGACATTTTTGCTGCAGCAGATGCCAGTGCAAAACAAGCTAAACCGTCTACCCCAACCCCGCATCCAGATATTACATTTAACGATGTACAGATTGCGTTAAAGCAGTTTTTAGGTTGGCCAAACGTCCTCGAAACATCATTTTCTTATATGAAGCAACTCTATACGCGCCCAATGTTACCCGGCAAGATTTTGGATGAAAACATACCGACAAACAAAGGAAAGATTCGAACACAAGTTATTTCAAGTAGCATAAAAAATCAGGATGCAAAGACGCTGACTGTCAAAGATAAAGTAACTACTGCCGCTCAGACTGCTGTGCAAAAAGTTGAACTGACAGGTGACGCGCCTTGGATGAGTTATGCTTTAAAAGAGCAAACGAAATCTAATCAAATAATTAAAGATGGTGCCAGGAGCATGGAAAAAGATGGCACACAAAAAAATGATCCCGATTGGAAGGCAGAGCATCAAAAGCGTAATAATGCTGACGCAGCTATAAAAAAAGCTAAATCCGAGCTTCAGAAGGAAAAGCAAAAAACTGAAAATAGTAAAGATCACAGTAAAATTTTAGAGCGGCAACAAAAAATCGCTGAAAATGAATCTATACGCGAAGAAGCCGATCAAAAAATGCAGGAGATAGAAAAAAAATATAATAACGAAGATATTGTTAAATATCTTCAGTCAACAAATTTAGACAGAGATATGGCTAGGGATGACTCAACCGCTTGGTGCTCATCTTTCGCTAATTGGTGTGTAGAACAAAGTGGTTACCGTGGTAGCAACAGTGCTGCTGCGGAATCTTGGAAAGAATGGGGTGAAGAAATGAAAGAGCCTCGTTATGGTGCAATCGTTGTAGTTACGAGAGCAACCAATCCAACCAAATATCATGTGGGTTTTTTTCTCAACTTTGGGAAAAGAAATATATTAGATGGCGAAGAGGAAATCGAGGTTAAAGGTAAAAATGGCGAATTGATTAAAAAGAAGAAAAAGAAATTTAAGCAAGTTGACGTAGTTAGTCTATTAAGTGGCAATTATTCAGATCAAGTTAAAGAGGGAAATGAATGGACTGTTTTAGCGAGCGAGAACCCTGCGAAACATTTAGTTTCATACAGATGGCCAACTTCAAAAGAAAAAAAATAATGAAGTTTCTACTTATTGTCATTTTTTCGTTTATTTCTTTCGATGCTTTAGCAGAAGAAAACTGTAAGTTTGGTGATGGCAAAACACTCTTGCAAACTTGGAATTCTTTTATTCGAATATCTCTTAAAGGTGAGCCTGAAGAGATCGCTATGTTCTATAAGTTTCCGGTGAAACTATACTCACCTACAGATTCGCGTGGCATAGATGAAAAACCAATTGTGTTAAAAAAAAATATTTTCCTGAAAAACTACAAATCTATTTTTCAAGAAGATGAGTCAGGGCAGGAGATAAATCTTTTTCAAGAAATTAAAAAACTTAAAACACGTGATTACACAAATAAAAATGCTTTTGATGAGAAAGGATGTAGTCAGCTCGCATCTGTTCGAGTTGAGGATTATGTTTTTGTCTGGAGTAAATCCAAGGGTTGGTTAGTTGAATCTGCAACCTATATTGGCTATCAAGATCTTAAGACCCGATTTGAAAAGAAGGATGTTATCCAGTAGATTTTTTTCATTACGGATAGCCTAAAAAATAGGTGCTATACATATGAGTTGAGTTCCTTTCATGTATATATCACAAGCCTTGAAAATTATTATGATAAAAAACTTGAGACCGCCTATAAAAAATTTAAGTATGAAAAATGAATAGTTTGGAAATCTATAAATCAATATTATGCAGTGTTAGTTTAATACTGCCCCAATATGTATTAGCCGCGGATATAACATCATCTGGGAAAAATGAAATTTTCGATAATCCATTTATTGTTACTGGATTTAATCCAAATACAAATGTTGTAACCGGATATGTCTCTGCTTTGAGAACGGCTCCAGGCAAGACTGATGAGTGTAAATTTGTATTTTTTGGACAGGTTAAAAATAAGAATGTAGTTACTGTTTTTGTGAAAAATACGCTTGATCAATCTGCAAATCAAACATCAGTATTAAAGGATATAAAAGCTGAATTAACAGCCGATTTAAAGCAAGAAAAATTAACCTTCAACAAAAAAACGCTACCAGGAGATTGCGAGTGGATATTGCCATTCATTGGTGAACCGAAAGTTATTGAAGAGGATAAGCAGTTGTCAATTCAGATTGATAAAAGTACTAAGTTAGATTTTCTTGGCGTTTATGTAATTCGTTCAAAGCGTACATATTTTCATAAGTTACCAGACGAGGGAAGTATAGAAAAAACGTTTTTAGTTAATGGTGATTTGGCATATGTTTACGAAGAAAAGGAAGATTGGTATTACGTGAAATTTCCGGGACGTAAAAAGGAGACTGTTGGTTGGATTAAGAAATCAGACACAATTCAGTTTGCTAAGTAAATAAAATATTTATTCGTCATTTTTATTTTCTCTTTGCAGCAACAGTTGTTGTAATGATTTTTGGTAAAAATTAGTTCGATAGCCAAAACGCTGTTCATGTATATATTAAAAATATACTCCGGCGATGTATATTTTAATCGTCCATAGAATGATTGGGCGATAAGCTATATTTGGAATAAATAATAGGGGGAGTATATTGAAATTGCCCGGTAATTGTAGATTGTAAGCCTTGCTAATCCAAATAGGAACCTTAGGCAGCCACACGTTAGTGATTGCCGATCACAACGGCGCGTTCCAGCCCAACGTTCAAGCGCAGATCGACTACACCCAACCCGGCGCGATGATGCGTCGTGACAGCATCGACCGCTGGCGCAGCCAACGTCGCTGGCAGACCAACGGCATCGAACTCCAAAGCTGGGACTACCGGCAAATCAACACCCGTCCTCTGCAATCGCACAGCGCCAATGGTAATAACGACGGCAGCGATGGCAACATGCCACTGGTATCCCAAGACACCCCTGGTAGTTACAGCTACGAAAGCAGAGACCAAGGACAACGTATCGCCAATAACCAGCTACAAGCCCTAGAAGCCCACAACAAATTATTTATCGGCGCCGGCACCGTGCGCACCTTATCGCCAGGAACCCGCTTCACCCTCAATGGACAAAGCGCCGCTGAATGGGACCAAAGCGACGATGACCGCAACTTCGTCATCCTCAGAGTCGTCCACCAAGCCCACAACAACCTCAGCGCCGACCTGCAAGCCCATGTCGCCCAAAGTCTCGGCTTGCCACACCAGGATATTGATATCGACACCGATGTAGATGCTGATACTGACACCCATATCCATACCCTAAGTCTCTTCCATAATCTCACCAACGCAGATCAGCAAAAAGGCGAGCGTGCTCTCTACCGCAACCGGTTTGACGCCATCCGCAGCAAAATACCGTACCGCCCGCTAGGCACCGACGCCCATGGCAAACGCCTGCACCCCAAGCCCACCGTACAAGGCCAGCAAACCGCCATTGTCGTAGGCCCCCAAGGCGAGGTTATCCATACCGACCGTGACCATCGCATCAAAGTCCAGTTTCACTGGATGCGTGGCGGTAGTAATGGAAGCAACAGTCACAGCCGACTCCAGCACCCCAATCCCGACGGACACACCGGCGCCCCCGCCAATGACCACTCAGGTACCTGGGTCAGAGTCGCCGCCACGCTCGCCCCCGTCGCTGGCGCCAACTGGGGCAGTCACACCATCCCCCGGATTGGACAAGAAGTCCTGATTGATTTTATTGAAGGCGATATTGACCGCCCACTAGTGATCGGCACGCTTTATAACGGCCAAGGCCAGGCCGACGCCCAATACAACCAACAAGCCCAAGGCACAGGCAGCGCCACCGGCAACGCCCCCGCCTGGTTCCCTGGACAAACTGACGACGGTAGTAATGGTCACGCCCACCCGGCAGCACTCTCCGGCATTAAAACCCAAGCCATGAGCGCCAGCCAACAAGGCACAGGCAGCTATAACCAGCTCGTCTTCGACGACAGCCCCAATGAGAGCAGAACCAGCCTGCAAAGTCACGCCAATCCTCATGAAGGCAGCAGCGAACTCAACCTCGGACATCTGCGTCACCAGACCGACAACCAACGGCTAGGCAAAGTCGGCTTCGGAGCAGAGCTCAAGACCCAGCACAGCGTAGCCGTCAGAGCAGGGCAAGGTCTGCTGATCAGCGCCGACGCCAGAACCAACGCCAGCGGCAGCCAGCTCGACTGCAAAGAAGCCCAAGCTCAGCTAGATAGCAGCCACACCCTGCAACAAAGCCTCGCCCAGACCGCGCAGCAGCACAACGCCAAGCTCAAGGATGACAAACAACAAGACGAACCCGCACCGGAAAAACTCCCCGCCATCCAACAACAAGCCAACACCCTCAAAGTTCTTCAAGCGACGGAGGGCAGTAGCGATAGTAACGCAAACAACGGCGGCCAAGGCAAAGTCACCGCCTACAGCGAACCCCACCTGCAACTCAGCAGCCCCGCTGGCACCCCATATGGTCCGTACAATATTGAAACGTTTCGTGGAGATCCTTATCGTGTTTATAGATACTTTGTTTTGCCAAGCGCTGGAGACTGCAAATAATGAAAATTTTTAGATTCGCTCCATTTTTTATAGTACTTTTTTCAAACGTGTTTAATTCTACATACGCTTATGAAGAAGAGGATGCTGTCCCAATCACGGTCGCTGTATATGCTGATGATGGAAGTATTCAAAAAGTGGCACTCAAAGTAAATGGAAGACATGTAGAGATCAAAACTACTTTAGTAAATGAGACGAGTATAAAAAAAAGACTTGGATTTTTCGCATACACACCATTTTTTGAGCAACTTGGAGTTGCTGAGGAACATGCAGATAAGACTTTTAGTGACATCAAAATCATCTCAGACGGGAAAGCAATTACCCCAATAGCTTATAGGCGTGGATTTTTTCTTGGAAAAGATATCACTAATGAATTGTCTAGAGCTGGAATAAGTCCATTGCCTGACTTAGACGTTAGTGAAAAAAAATTAGCTTTAGTGACTAACCAGCAAGGTTTTCGGCTAAAGGCATGGCAGGGATATGTGTCCTACTCTTGGGCCAATAACTTGCTTCCAAAATCGAATATGGTTTCTGTTGTCGAATATCAGGCATTACCACAATTTGGTCGGGATGATATTACGTCCGATCGATTCAACAGACATGTATTACAACATTGTGGTAATCCTGACGATATGAGGAAATATCTACGACAACTTAACGGTTCTTCAGATGAACTAATGTTTGAGCAGTTTGAGATACCACTTAAGTTTTTCAAGGATCGTCAAATTTCAATTGATATCTCTCAGCCTAAGCAAAATTGGTTAGGCGCCTATCCGATGATTTCCCTTACTTGTGGAGTATCTGAAAAAGTTGGAGACAATTTAAACTTTCAAGGTATGAGAAAAAATTCTGAAAGCTTGATTTCCATTTTAGTATTTTCAAGGTTGGGTGGTGCGATAGAGGAGTTAACTAAATGACGACTACCAGTAAACCTGTATTGAAAAAAACAGCAGACCTTACTCCGGTATCAGATAAAAAGGGAATCGAAATTTTTATTTGTGATCCTGGATGGTTTGATAAAAAACAGAGCTTTAAAATTACAAATGCTCCGACAAGAACATCATCTTTGGACTTGTTTGGTGAGGATTTAAATTTTGTTGCCCGCGTACTTTATGCCGAATCGTCGGGATCCGCTCAAGTCCAAGATAAGGCTGAGCGCTCCAAAGAAAAGGAAGCAATTCTTAATGTTAAACATTTTCGATTAAATAGAGCAGGTTATCCCAATAGAATAAAAGCAAAAACGTTTACTGAAGTTTGTAAAGCACCCAACCAATTTGAATCTGTATATGCATCTTCTAACAAATTTTCCGGATCAGAGACAGCGACTTATCCTAATTTAAAAAAACCAGAATGTGCCGATTTAGCCGAGGCTATTCAAGCCGTAAAACAATTTATTTCATCCGGCCCTAATTCTGAATATATTTACGATAATTTTCGAGGGGGTAAAGGGTCGCATGGAAAAACAATTGGATTGACTAGATTTTGGTTATCAGATGAAGGAAAGAAAATGTATGAAAAAGATGAATAAATTCCTGACTGCCTTGATATTAATTATTTTGCCGATCATAGATATAAATACCCTAGCGGTCGCTCAGGAAACTGAGACGGCTATCTCAGGTACCAAGCAAGTATTTAGATTTGAAGATTATCCCGTTAGTGTTGAACAAGTTAGCGTAGTTAAAAAGCCGATCCTATCTACGAGACTTGCAAAACAATACAAGACTGCTATTACAACAGCGATGGAGCAGCCTGTTAACTTTGCAGGGTATTATCGTGTTGTTACTTGGGGTTGTGGTACTGATTGCAGAGGTTTTGCGATCATTAATAAGCTCACAGGAAAAACCTATACTTTACCTGGGGTTGAGTATGTTGCTGGAGTGATGGGTAATGATGAAGAGCGTTTGGAATACAAAGAAAATAGCCGACTATTTGTTATCACTGGTAGTAAAAATGATAAAAAGGAAGGTAAGTTTTATTATCTTTGGAGCAAAGAAGAGCTTAAACTACTAGCGACATTTCTATTGGAAAAACAAGATTTTTCCGACTAAATTAGTGTTGTCATTTGATTAGCTGAAAGTTCCTCTTTTTCCATATGTATCGCTTTAGATTGAACACAATAGACAAGACTTGACTTCAATCAATTTAAAAATAATAACTTCTCCCCAAAGAACTAAGGTTCCGTAAAAATACAAAGTTGAATGGAGTCGACGATTAGTTATTAGATGACTTTAATTTTTTGTGAAGCTTACTGATGCCGTGCCAGACGCCGAAGGCGACTACTGGTGCCATGACGCCGTTGAGGATGTCGGGGTTGATTGGTAGATTGGCGGCTTTGAGTGCTTTGCTGATGTAGCCGATTAAGCCGATAAGATAATAGCTGAGGGCGACGACTGATAATCCTTCTACCGCTTGTGGTACTCGTAATTGTTGAGCTGAGCGGGCATTGAGTGAGTTCAGGATTTGCGAGTTTTGTCTTTCTTGTTCTATGCTGACGCGGGTGCGTAGCAGGTCGTTACTGCGTGCAATGCGTGTTGCTAAGGTTTCCTGGCGTTGGGTGACTGAGGTGCAGGTATTCATCGCTGGGGTCAGGCGCCTTCCCATAAATTCGGCGAGCATAGGGATGCCTTCTATGCGTCCCTCCCGTAGCTCTTGTATGCGTGATTGCACCAGGTTGAAATACGCTTGTGAGGCAGAAAAGCGGTAGCCATTATTGACGGATAACTTTTCTATTCGTGCGGCGATGCCGGTTATTCTGCGTAAGAGATTTTCTTCTGCATAGCCATTGTCGTCTGGTGATCGGTTACTGTTTATATCCTGATCACTTTGTTCCATAGCGACGATGAGTGTAGCTAGATCTTTTTCTATCGCGGTGAGTTGGGGTTGTGTGGCTTCTGCTTGTGGCAGTGCCAGCAGTGCCATAGTGCGATAGGTTTCAATTTCCAGTAAACGTCCGATTAAGCGTCCGGCCTGAAATTCTTTCAGGTCAATATCGTGGACGACAAAACGACTGAAGCCATCTGGTTGAATCAGAAAATCTGTCCAGACTACGCCGCCGTTGCCTGCGTGGCTGCCGACTAACATATCACCTTCAAAGACATAGCGCATATCGCTTATTTCTGTTGCGGCACGCAGTAAGCTTTTATTCAGGACGACATGCGCTGCGACGATGATTTTTCCTTGTAGTCCGGCCAGCCATTCTTGCGGCACATGCCGCAGTGGTAAATGTTGAAACGCTTGTTGCCAATCAATCCGGTCGGTTCGTCGTTCGACAAAGGTATAAGTGGCAAATTCGGTATGAAATTCCCATTTCAATCGAAAGCGTCCGAAGTCATGAAAGAAATACCTCGCTTGTGAATGGGGACCGGGCACGCCGTAGTGCAGACAAAGCTCTTGCAAGATTCGATGTTGCTGTGCGCGAGGGTTGAGATTGGTCGCATGTGCAGGTTCGATGTAGAGAGCAAAATGCGTTAAGTTTTCTGGTGTTTCTAATTGCAGAAAAGGGCGGGAATGGATTTCTGCTGAAAGTGGAACGCGCAAAGGATGGTTGAGTTTGGAGTAGTCCACCATGTGAGGTAAGTGTCAGGCATACGACCTCCAGTTACTTTGATCTGATGGAACTCTGGGATGGAACTTAAAACTAATTTATACGAGTAGACGTACGCATAAAAGCATGTTTAGGATGACGTACAGGTAAGAATATGCTGCAGTGCAGTATAGGTGTCGCTACACATAACTCCAATAAATAAAATGTATGAACATCATGTACTTGATGAATAATGCCGGTGTTGGTATTTTTATCATCGTGATAATAAACAAGGACTTACGCAAAAATGTTCAAGCAGGGTGTAGCGACGACGACAGTACTCTAGTACGGCTAGGCGCAGCAACATAGCTGGGGTATTTTTGCGTAAGCTCTTTAACAAAAATCTCTGCTGCCAGTTTGTAAAGTACCTAATAGATACGACATATCCACCAAACGTTTTGCGATCAGATGACGTACATCACCTTCGCATTGCCAGATGCCATACACGCCAAGTAATGGCGCATTTAAGACTTCTTGCCGCTGTTGCTCTACCAGACTTGGCCAGATGATGACATTCACTGGGCCGGTCTCATCTTCTATCGTGATAAATAACACGCCATTGGCAGTGCCGGGACGTTGACGTACTGTGACGATACCGCAACCACGGGCAAATTGACCTTGCTGAAATGTATTAAGCATCTCTGCTGGCAAAAATCGTTTGGCTAGTAATTGTGGGCGGATGAGGGCAACTGGATGGCGTTGTAATGTCAAACCCATGGCGTGATAATCACTGGCGATTTCTTGTCCTTCTGTTGGCGTTGTCAGGATAGGTATTTGTTCTTGTACGCTGACGACACGAAGTAAATCTTTATCCGCTACGGCACCTATGGCTTGCCATAGCGCCTGACGTCTGTGGCCTGCCAAGGCAACTAAGGTATTGCCTGCTGCCAGGACTTGCAGATCATGGCGAGATAATTGAGCGCGGCGTGCCAGGTCGTTAATATCACTAAAAGCGAGTTGCTTACGTGCTTGTGTAATGCGCTCTGCTGTTTGCTCCGATAAGCCCGATAGTAGTGACATACCCAGCCTTACTGCTGGATGCTTGCCATCATTTTTTTCTAAGCTGGAGTTCCATTCGCTGAAGCGAATATCGATGTTCAACACGACGACTTGATGTCGCTTAGCATCCTGGATTAATTGTGATGGAGAATAAAATCCCATAGGCTGGGAGTTTAACAAGGCGCATAAAAATACCGCTGGCTCATGACACTTTATCCAGCTACTGGCATAGGCTAATAAGGCGAAGCTTGTGGAGTGACTTTCTGGAAAGCCGTATTCACCAAAACCCAACATTTCTTGAAAAATACCCTCCGCAAACTCCGCTTTATAACCGCGCCTGATCATCGTGTTGACGATACGATCGTGATAATGATCCAACCCCCCTTTACGCTTCCATGCTGCCATGGCACGGCGTAATTCATCAGCCTCACCTGGAGAAAATTCAGCCGCGATCACGGCGATTTGCATGACTTGTTCCTGAAAAATCGGGATGCCTAAAGTACGTCCTAATGCCTCTCGGATTTCTTCATTGGGATAAGTGACTGCTTCTTTATTTTGTCGGCGTTGCAAATAGGGATGTACCATGCCGCCTTGAATCGGACCGGGTCGCACAATCGCGACTTGCACCACAAGATCGTAAAATTCTTTGGGCCGCAGACGCGGCAGCATGCTCATTTGTGCCCGCGACTCAATTTGGAATACGCCTATCGTATCGGCCTTACAAATCATTTGATATGTGAGCGGATCTTCACGTGGAATATCCTGCAAGCGTGATGGTCTGCCGGGTAATGTCGCCATTAAAGCCAACGCTCTTTTTAATGCAGAGAGCATGCCTAAAGCTAATACATCCACTTTGAGCAGACCTAAAGATTCCAAATCATCTTTATCCCATTCAATCACGCAACGGTCTTTCATGGAGGCGTTTTCTATAGGAACTAGCCGCGATAATTTGTCACGTGCAATGACGAAGCCACCGGTATGCTGCGATAGATGGCGTGGAAAGCCACGTAGTTGGCTGGCCAGGCTTGCCCATTGCTGTGCCAGTGCGCCTTCAGGATCAAGTCCGCTTTCAGCAAAACGTAAGAGCAGATCCTGTTTGCTATCAAACCAGCGATGTGATTTGGCGACGGTATCTACTAGCTCCAAATCTACTCCTAAAGCCTTACCAACATCGCGCAGTGCACCACGGGATCGAAATGTATGTACTGCTGCAGCTAAAGCGGCGCGGTTTCTACCATATTTGTTATAGATGTATTGGATCACCTCTTCACGTCGCTGATGCTCAAAATCGACATCAATATCAGGCGGTTCATTTCTTTCCTTTGAAAGAAAACGCTCAAACAACATGGTGCTGCTTTCAGGATCGACTTCCGTAATATGCAGGCAATAGCAGACGACAGAATTTGCTGCTGAACCACGACCCTGGCATAAGATGCCAATTGAGCGCGCATATTTAACGATATCGTAGACAGTTAAAAAATAAGGCTCATAGGCGAGGTCGTTAATCAGATGAAGCTCATAGTCGATACGATCTGCGACCTTTTTTGAGATCCCGTTGGGAAAGCGCTGTGCTGCTCCATACGCTACTTCTTGTTTTAGATAGGCCGCAGGTGTGTAGCCTTTGGGGACTAATTCATCGGGATATTCATAACGCAATTCATCTAAGGAGAATTGGCAGAGTGAGGCGATTTGGATCGTTTCTGCTAATGCCGTTGCTGGATAAATATTTGCCAGACGTAGTCGTGAACGTAAATGCTGTTCTGCGTTGGGCGCCAGATCATAACCACATTCTGCAACCGAGCGTTTAAGCCGGATCGCGGTTAGCACATCTTGCAGTGGCTTACGTGAGCGCACATGCATACAGATATTGCCAGTTGCTACTACAGGGACGCCATATTGATTGGCGAGAGCGACGATTGTTTTACGATGTTGCTCGTCCATCGCCTGATAGAGCAAAGTCAGACTAATCCAGGCGCGTTGAGGGAAATGTGTCTTCATCCAGAGCAGTTGTTTTGTCAGAATAGCTGAGTCGGCGGGATAGTCTGGAACCAGAATCAGCAGACAATCGGGGAGACCTTTCAGATGTGCATAGTCGATCGGAGGATGACTAAAATCCTCTGGGGTTATCAGATAACTGCCCTTGGTAGTACGCGTTCTTGCCAGTGTGATGAGTTCAGATAAATTGCCATAACCTTGCCGATTTTTTGCCAGAGCTATCAGGGAAGGCGGTGGCATAGATTCCTGCTTGTGCGTTTGAGTGTCCGTTTGGAACTCAGCCTGAATCGTCGTAGGATTGTTAGCAGCGCTTTTCATCAAAAAATCAGGAAGCTCAACCGTGCCAGAGAGTTTGAAATAACTACCGACAATCAGAGGCAGCGTGGTTTTTTTCGCCGCGACATGTGCGCGTACAACACCGGCTAATGAGCATTCATCCGTGACTGCTAAAGCGGAATAATTGAGTTGTGCAGCGCGTGTTGCCAACTCTTCTGCATGGGAAGCACCCTGTAGAAAACTGAAGTTGGACTGACAAAACAGCTCGGCATATTCCGGTAGTGCATAAGGCAGTGATAATTGCGTAGACACTGGAGGTGATGTTGGCGGCAATAAGGGTGGATTTGTCATGATGGATCAGCCAAAGACACCATGTACAAACCAGCTGGCATTGGTATCAGTTTGCTCATTTTGCCGTTCACCCAGCCGTTCTCGATAAATCCAATAGCGTACATGCGCTGGATTTTCTGCTACGAAGTAATCACGTGTTACTAACTGCCCATTCCACCAGCCAGCTTCTATTCTTTCTGCACTTGTCAGTAGTTTGAGTGGCGCCTGGTAATAAGGTCTGTGTTGCCGTATTTCGATAGCGATCGCTTTTTCTAATAGCCACATAGGGCGGGATGCCTGTAGGGGTGGTTGCTGTTGTTGACATTGCTTTTCTGTTGCCTGCTGGTGAATCACCGATGTCCAGTGATTTGCTATTTCAGGCCGGTGATCGGCTCGTGGTGCGGCCTGCAAAACCTGATTGTCACCCAAACGTGCTACCAGCAATTCCAGTAAGCGATGGTGATTTTCGGCGTAGGCTTTGGGTTCCGGGAACAGTGTCGCATTGGGGACATGCATTGCTTGAACCTGGCTGGCATCCAAGCTGACGGCGATGACGGGCGCCTCAAGCTTCACTTGTGCCAGACGTTCTTTGAGTAAGCGTACCAGGTGATCTTCGCGCCAGACTGGTTCGGCTAACAGAATACTTAACAGAGTGGGCGCAATAGCTTGCCGGCCACGTTCATGTTCTAGTTGTAAATCGACTTGCGATACTGCGAGTTGCTTTGCCGTCAGCCATCCCATCAATTGTGTTAGCAGACTACGAATAAAAGCCAGGACCATTTCTGCATGTTCTATCCGGTCGGGCATGTCAATACGGACTTTGAACTGAGGCGGAATTGCGATCCACTCGAATAGCTCGACTTGTTCACCATAGGCTTGGTCTAGTACATCGAGAATCTGTTTGCCGCAACGACGTTTCAATCCGGCGCGCGGCAGTTTTTGTAGCGTCCCCAAGTGATCACAGGCAATGCCGCGCAGCCAGTCCAGCCAAGGAGTCGCAGCGGGGAGCAGATGCACAGGCAGACTATCCAGACTTTGCACTAGCTTGTTCAATTTTAAAATTCTTGTTGCCGGAGGTCGTTGCCGTCTACTTTTACTGGAATGCATGTTGAGCTTGTCGGCAGTGCTAGCAGCATTACGTGCAAGCAGCCATGCACCCATCGCGGTTGGTGCGCAACTGAGTGTGATGGTCATTCCCATCACGCGCATGGTTTCTTTAATCCGGCGACATAAGGCGCGGATGCCACCAAACAGCCGCAAGCTCGCTCCGATATCCATCAACAAACAATCATGTCCGGCATAAGCTACTTGCGGCGTGTAGTTTAATAATGCCATCGCCACTTGTTGTAGGGTGCGTGTTTCCAGTGCTGGCTGGCGCTGATAGAACAACGCGGATGGCAGCAACATTTGCAAACCTGCTTTACGCATGCCAATCTGTGCACCGGACTGGCGTGCCAGAGCGGATGCGCAGGTGATCCGGTTTTGCTCCAGCACGACTGTAGCCTGCTCAGTTAACCAGTTCGGACGAAAAATTTCTAGCTGCAACAGTGGCAAGTGCAGGGCGATCCAAAGGCGTGTCATTGATCAATCCGGTAGACAAAACAGGTGAATGAGAGGGGCTTGCTAAGTTAGGCAATAAAAATGAAGGCATCGTCAGAAACAACGGCTGTTCTCGCCGGATGCCGCGTCTTTTGATCAATTGAATTTGTACGCCTTCTAAGGTAGGGGCGACTTGCAGGCGTAATGGCGCAGGTGAGGGTGAGTCGGCACAAGTGCTTGGTCGCATCATGAAAAAAACTGTTTCCCCACCTTGAGCCGCAAGATGCAGACGACGTAAGGCTTCTGAACGGATCTGCGTTTGCCACAATTACAAGGCAGCGCAACTGCCACTACGTAAAACCTGTTCTGCCGCCCACAGAGCATCGGCTTGTTTTTTACTCCGTATCCATACACATTGTGAAAGCGGTATGCCAAATGCATTTAAGGCTAACAATTGCGGCGCATAAGGCGGCTGTATGAATACAATCGAGCCTCCATCTTGTCTGGCAAGTCTGGACAAAACAGGATGCAATAAGCTCAATTCAGCACTACCGTGATGCTGGAGCAGTAACTCAATCAAACAACTTCGCGGCCATCCACCACCGGGTAATTCTGCCGACAGCGCTGGAAAACTGCTTTCTACACAAGCGACATGGCTACGCGCCAACTGCGATGCACGCCACAAAGAGGGATGAATTTGATCTGGGGTGAGGGAAGACATAGATATTGAAATAAACACTTTAATAGATAGGACTTACGCAAAACTGCCTCAGTTGTGTTGCCGCGCTTAAGCGTACTTAAAGTACTGCTTTCGTCGCTGCGTCTTGCCGGGATAATTTTTTATAAGTCCAAATAAATACTGTACGTATATTCAGTATAATATTTAAATCATCTATTTTTCAATCACTTAGCGAAATAAGGAAATAAATAAAATACTGATTGCATATACAGTATTTTGTGCTAAAGTATGTTTTGTCGTATCGCTTTAGCTCTATCGCTTTTTTTATTCAACAAACTTATTACCACTTTTTATTCATTTACTGATTTGGAGACGGTTCAATATGGCACACCTTGATAATTCCTTTGACGGACAATTTAGCTTGCAACTCGCCCCAACATCATTTTTGATGCGATTGGGTAGCCGTGAAATTTTTGTCTGTCGTGATTTCCGCAAACGTTATTACCACGTCAATCCGTTGATGGATTTTTCGACAGGGATAGAGGCGGGACATCTGGAACTATTGTTGTTCCGCAAGTGGTTGATCATCTTCTCTAAAGCAAGATGGTAGTCGGCAGGTGATCACAAGTCACGGGTGTATGTTTCTGCCCTTGCTTCTGATCGTTGGATTAAACCTAGAAACGGCAGTTGGGCGAGTCTGAGTGTGCATTTTTTTCGGTTTTTCCCAGCAAGGCGAGACGCAACCTTCATGTTTCAACTAGGAGCAATGCAGTTGGGAAGCCGAAAAAGTATGCAATCAGATTGGTAGCGCTCTTATCAGAACGGTGACGGTGAAAACACTGACATGAGTCAATTGAATCAACTACTTATTTATACTGACAAGCGGTCAACGACCGTTTCCAGGTTAATGGCGGGATCGACGTTCGCTAGGGTCGCGCAAGGGATCGGGTCCGTTTTCCAACTTGCTCACAATCCCGGCTTGATCAAAATACACAGACATTAGCGAATCCCACACACCGCTTTCTTTGTAGGGATATGACCAGGTTTCTAGTTGTACTCGTGGGAAAAAGCCAGTTTCGCTCGGTGCTCCGATGATTTTTAGTACGCTGGCTTTGTCGGATTGTCCTACTTTGATTTGAGCAAATTTTTGCAGACTTAATACCTGCTCATAAGAGATCAGCTTACCATCAGAGCCGATACGCGCCATGTGTGTTGCCTGTTCCATCCTACCGCGCATGTATTCCAGTAAATGCTGATCACCATCCTGGTAGATATGTGTTGGCTGACCCAATTGTGCGATGACTTCTGCCTCGGTTTGACCGGTCTTAATTGTTCCAACGCCCCAGCTTACACAGGAAGATAAACTGAGTACGGCGAGTAGTAGGCCAAGCATCTTTAATAAGCGTGGGGCTATCATCATGATCTCCATTCTGGCTTTTATCAAGCCAAGCTATTATTTATACTGATGGTGAGTATGTTTTTAACGTCCAATAAATTATTGGACGTTAAGCTATATTTTAAAGAATTAATAGGGGAGTATATTAATTCTGCCAAGCCATTCATATTGCAACATGTGTTTTGATGCTGCATAGGTCACTTAGCGTTAAGCTTAGATCTCTTACCCAATAAATTCCAGTTCTTATCCAGACGATATCTGGTCAATAAGTTGTAGCCATTTTTAAGTTCTGATGTGCGTCTGAACGATTTCAGGCTTTAACCCAGATTTTCCATTGGAACAACGCCAGGCAGTTCGCCAAAGGTGCAATTGTCGCTGTAGCGTTCCCACTCGAATCGCGGTGGTGCTATCCCTCTGAAGACCGCACGCCGTCCGCGTTTTTTGCGAAGTGGTAGCGGTCTAATGGAAAATCTGGGTTTAACTATTTTTACCGTTTTTAAAAGGCGATGGCACCCACATAGCCGGATGGCAAATCTAATAATATCGTTCTGCATTTTTTTAAACGTGCTGCCAGATCAGGATGCCATTCTGATAAAGCCAATCCTTGGGACTTCAGTCTAGCCTCTTGCATAGTCCATTCTTGTGCAAACATCAGCAGATGATGCTGAGCTGTTTGTCCTGCAATTTTCTTATAGACCTCATTGCCTAAATAAAGTTGTGTTACATCCCGCCAATCCAGGGACAAATCGACCCGCATCAGATCAATGCCGATATTTTTTTGAAAACTGATCGCCGCAATAGATAAACCCGGCTCATGACTGATCGACACGCCTAGCGCGATCTCTTGTTCATGGGCATATTTGTCTGTGTCGCTGGAATTAATACGGATACTTAAAGCTTGTCCTGCCGATCCTGCAATTTGCACTTGTTCCTGTGGGATAGAGAAGGCTTGCGAGAGCAGATCCCGCAAGGCGTGGCGTATTTGCAGTCTGGCTTGATTACGCAGCGTAGTTATCTCTGTAACTACAGAAATAACTACGCTTTTGTGTTGATGGAATGCTTCTACCGCTTCTGGCAATAAATCAGGCCAGGAATATACAGCGAACTTGGATGCTGTAGCAACAGTTACCAATGCCGTCGGCATCAGATTGGCCGAGTCTGCGTCAGCCCTCATCTCGTCAGGATTGCGCAATCGCTGCTGGGCAACCGCGCCAGCTGGATTTGGCGGGGATAAATTCGCCCTTCATTACCAGAGTCAGCGCGCCGAGTTTTGCTTCGTCACCCACGACGGCGCTATATAACACCGAGCTGCGGGCACCCATGTAGACGCGTTCACCGATGATGACTTCATCAATCTTCATCACACGGTCTTCAAACAAATGAGTTTGTGGGCAGGCCAGTGCATTAATCTCGCTATATGCACCGATGCTGACGCAATCAAACTCGGTAATATCCGTCGTATCCAGATATACGCCTCGACCAATTCTGGCACCCAACAAATTAAACGCCAGTGGCAACCAAGGCGTGCCGCGCAAATAGCGCATGAAGTTGGGGACAGCAATCCCCTCGTACAAATTGGTAATGCCTTCTGACAGCCAGACAAACGAGGTCCACATTGGCATACTGCTTTTTTTGTAGCGGAAAATGAACAGCCATTTCAAGGCCATGACAAAGGCAAAACTGCCTACGCCATACCAAAGTCCGGCAATCGATAAATAATAGGCGACATCGCCCCAGCGGTCATCACCGGCCAATGGCATCAGATTGAGCACAATGGTGTAGCCAACAGAAATCACCATGGCATGAGGCGAAATAATCCGGAATGCTTCAATCAGACCGCGACCAAGACGACGCATTGCTGATGGGCGGAAGGTGAGTTCTTCGGGAAACCCTTTGACTTCTTCCCGCGCCGGCAAATGCATCGGCGGCGAACCTAACCAGGTATCACCCTCATGCATTTGATCATTGCGCGGCGCGCTGGTGTGGACACCGATCAGAACGTTTTCAGGCAAGATCGTGCCATCAGGAATATACGCACCATTACCGACAAAGCTGCGGCGGGAAATTACTGTTGGCTGCATGCTCATCCAGCCGCCATCAATTTCTTCATCACCTAATAAAACTGCATCAGCAATAAAGGTGTCGTCCCCCAGTGTCAGCATATCCGGGACTACGCCTAAGGCGGTTGAAATCTCTGCGCCACGTCCCACTTTTGCGCCCAATAGCCGGTACCAGTAAGGTGCATACACCGTAGCATATACGCCGTGCAAAACATTCAGACTTGATTCCTGAATCTGATTGACCAGCCATTTGCCGCAATAGGTATTGCCATGCACCTGGTAGCTACCCGCTTTTAATTTCGGCAAAATACTCCAGCGTATGCCTGCCGATAACAGCGCGGTACAGACAATCAAGATCGCCGTAGCGGGGAAGGCGAGGATGAAATACTTGGTCAGCTGGAAAAACATATTATTACTTTGCAACCAAGGCAAACTATCCAGATTGTCAAACCAGTCGATCGTAATAAAGCTAGGGAACACCGGTAAGAAAAAGAGCGCGGTAATCAACAAGCTACCAAAGATAAAAAATACCGCCTCGGTAAAAAATCGTAATTCAGATACTACTGGTCGCGCCGGACGCGATGAAGGATCAAATACACCCACATCAGCCGCAGGCGATCCGCGCCAGATTCTGTCATCGGGAATAGATTGACCTTCGCTCAGTGCAGACTGACCTTCCAGATGGGCGAAATTGCCAAGCGCAGTACCGCCTTCCAGAACCGAATATGAGCCGACATAGGCTTCGTTGCCCAGCGTGATCTTACCTAAGCGCAGCAGGCCGCGTTCAACACGGGCATTTTCAAAATTACAGGCATTGCCAATGCTAGCGCCATCGCCAATCTGCAATAAATCAGGTGAGCGTAAGGTGATCGAGCCGATGTTCACATCCTTACCGATCTTTGCACCCAAGGCCCGCAACCACCAGGCATACATCGACGATCCACTCAGCATGTAGGTCGGTGCTGCTTCTACCAGCCGGTCCGCCAGCCACCAGCGATAATATGTCACACCCCACAACGGATAATTGCCTGCTTTAAGTCGCCCCACGATCAGCCATTTGCCTGCGATCGCGATTACAAACTCAAACAGGGTCAGCAATAAAAAAACACCCACGGATAAAAAGGTTGCACGAATAATCGAGTCGTCGGGATCGCCAGTAAAAAAGTGATAAGCGAAGAAAGGCGCTAACCACTGCATCATGCGCATGGCCACCAAAAAGGGAATCATGACCGCCTGAGCAGCACCACATATCCAACGCTTGACGTCGGATGGCTGCTCCCACGTGGTGTGAATACTTTCTGAGGTAATCGCGCCGGCAGTCATGACGCCAGCAATTGTCCCGACCAGCCGTGATTGATAGATGTCACTGATTTTGAAATAGGCATATCGGGCGTCTGCTCGCAGCATCGACACCAGACGTGCTGCCAGCAAGGAGTGACCACCCAGATCGGAGAAAAAATCGGCGCTTCTGCGGATTGCTTGTCCGGGCAAAAGTTTATTTAAGGCCACAAATAAAATTTCTTCCGCCGGAGTTTCTGGAAGATCGGATTCTTCCGTGCTCACCGTTTCTGAAAGCGCCTGTGCTTTCAGTGTCTTTCTGTCGATCTTGCCTGAAGTGAGCCTTGGCATTTCGCTCAAAAATTCATAACGGCTTGGTACCATATAAGCAGGTAAACTTGTCAACAGGGCTTGTCGTAAGTCGCTTGGTTTGATGACATGGGAAGATTCGCTCACAATAAAAGCGATCAGCTGATCAACGCCTTGCTCTGATCGCAAAATAACCGCGACGGTACCAACACCCGCTTGCTGCGCCAGTACGGCTTCTATCTCACCCAACTCAACCCGAAAACCACGAATTTTGACCTGATCATCGGCACGTCCCAGACATTGGACCGAGCCATCTTCCGCAATACGTGCCAGATCACCCGTTCGGTATAGCCGCTGATCATTGAGACTGTTCGATGGAGCAGACCAAGGATTGGCGATGAATTTTTCTGCCGTCAGATCAGGTCGCCCCAGATAACCATCAGATACGCCTGGGCCAAAAATACATAGCTCCCCGGTTTCGCCACGGGCTAATAGCCGCAAGCCTTTTTCCACATCCGCATCAATCACCAGCAGACCGTAATTGGGTAGCGGGTGACCAATCGTCACTGGCATATCTGGCTGTAATACTGCCAGACTGGCGGATACCGTTGCTTCTGTCGGGCCATAGGTGTTAAACATCTGGCGGCCGGGCTTGCTCCACTTGGCAACCAGGCTTTCCGGACACATTTCACCACCCAGATTGATCAGGCGCAGGCTAGGCACATCCTCATTAAATAGTGCCAGCAAAGTCGGTACTGCATGCAAAACAGTGACCTGATTTGCGATCAAGGCCATTGGTAATGCATCCGGATCGACTGCGATTTCTTTCGGCGCTATCCATAAAGTCGCACCGACCAGATAGCTGATCCAGATTTCTTCAAATGACATATCAAACGCGACTGAAAATCCTTGATACACCTTGTCTGCGCTGGTGATGCCTAAAACCTGATTTTCACTCCGCAAGAAATGGCAAATGCTGCCTTGGGTAATCGCAATCCCTTTTGGCTTACCTGTAGAACCCGAAGTGTAGATCACATAGGCCGGATCGGTTGGAGCAGTCGCTTGGCGTCGCAGAAGAGGTACGTCGATGGCCGTCATCAACTGCGTTGCAGTCCAGATATGGCAAGCAGGTGGTAGCTGGTGTGCTGTTGATGTAGTTGAGGTAGTCGAACGTAGCTGAGATGCGAGAGCATCTGTCGTCAGTATTCCAAATGCCTGCGCGTCATCCAGACAAACAGCAATTCTGTCAACGGGCACATCGGCATCAAACGGTAGCCAGGCAGCTCCGGCTTTGGCGATGCCTGCTTGCATGACTAATAAATCAATACCACGCGGTAGCCATAAGCCAAGAATGTGTCCCGGCCGGACGCCTGCCGTGATCAGGTGCGACGCAACCAGATCGGCTCGCTCGTTTAAAGCGCGATAACTCAGTGCCACCTTCGCAAAAATCAGAGCAGTCTTATCGGGGTGGGCGAGAGCGGTGGCTTCTAGCAGGTCTGCCAATGTTTCTTGGCGTATCAGTTCTGGTGCAAAAGCACCGTAAAGAATAGGGGAGGTGTTATCAATCGCTGGCACGTCAGACATACGGTGTTGAGACATAAATCGCAATGCAAAATAGGTAAATGCGAAGTTAAAATTAGACTAACTTCTTCTATGCGAAGTTTATCACCCACGATGCAGAGCGATGCAAAAAAATAATATAAAGAATGATGTGCTGTCGCCTTAAAAAAACATTGACAGATCACGCCACTTCATCAGATCTAGGGTGAGCAATGTCTCAACATAATTGACTCAACCGAAGGCTTATATGGCTCAATCTATCTATAAGTAGTAATTTATACTTGGTGGTAGTATATTTAAATGTCCAATGAGTGTATGGACATCAATGGGTATTTTGGCATATACCCCCATAATTTCTGAATTTTTATTTTATGAGCGTTGGAATATATTGCAGCGCCAAGCCAAGCAACGCACAACCGATAATCACGTGAATCACATTACGTTTAAATCTCAGTAAGGCAATTGCAGCACCAAGCCCGATCAGCGCCGATATCATATCTAATTTGCCACTGAACCCATCAGGCCACAGCACATGGTAAGCAAAGAACAACGCCAGATTGATAATCACACCAACCACTGCGGCGGTAATGGCCGTCAACGGTGCCGTCAGCTTCAATTGATTGTGGGTTGATTCAATAAAAGGACCACCTGCCAGAATAAAGATAAATGATGGCAAAAAAGTGAACCAGGTCACCAGACTCGCTGCCACTGCACCTGCGAGAAACAGATGCTCAGTTCCTAACAGAGCTCTCACATAGCCACCGACAAAGGCCACAAAGGCTACCACCATGATCAAGGGGCCCGGCGTCGTTTCTCCCAGCGCTAGCCCGTCGACCATTTGTGACGCACTCAGCCAGCCATAATGCCCGACCGCACCCTGGTACACATAAGGCAGCACCGCATAAGCACCACCAAAAGTGAGCAAAGCCGCTTTAGTAAAAAACCACGCCATCTGGGTATAGGGATGCTCCCAACCGAACAGCGTCCACAATAAGGCCATTGGCACACTCCACAGCACCAAACCTGAGACAGCAACTTTACACAAACCCCTCCAGCTGAATAAAGCATGCGCAGGTGTCGCAGTATCGTCGTCAATCAATGCAGCACCAACATGTTTTTGCGCTGCGCCATGACCGCCACCGGTTTGAAAATACTGCGGCATAAAGCGTCCGCCTAGAAAGCCAATAACAGCGGCAATCAATACAATCAAAGGGAAGGGCATATCAAGCGCAAAGATTGCGACTAAAGACGCTGCGGCGATTGCCCACAACACAGGATTTTTTAAGGCACGCGAGCCAATGCGATGCGCAGCCTGTACGACGATGGCAGTTACAGCAGGTTTAATCCCATAAAACAAACCAGCCACCAGCGGCATGCTGCCAAAAGCGATATAAATCCAGGATAAAAAAATTAGAATAAATAGCGATGGCAACACAAACAACACGCCGGCGATCACGCCGCCCCAAGTACGATGCATCAACCAGCCGATATACGTAGCGAGCTGCTGTGCCTCCGGACCAGGTAGCACCATGCAGAAATTGAGTGCATGCAAAAACCGCTTCTCGCTAATCCATCGCCGGTTTTCTACCAGTTCCTGATGCATGATCGCGATCTGGCCTGCCGGGCCGCCAAAACTGATGAAGCCCAGTTTTAACCAAAACCGGAAAGCCACCCAAAAGCTCACCGACATTGGAGGAGTATCGGTACGGAGAATGGGATTGACCGGTGGCATAAGTGTTTTGATAAATATAGGACCTACCCAAAACTGCCCCAGCTGCGTTGAATCGACTAGCTAAAGTACTGTCTTCATCGCTGCGACTTGCTGGGATGATTTTGCCTGAGTCCTAAAATACGGTTAAATTAAATTAATAATTGTCGCTATCAGGCCATCGCTACAATTTGTTTTAACGCGCGCTCAAATACATCGGAGGTTTGTCCGCCTGAAATCAAATGTTTATCATTGATGATGACTGCCGGAACCGAGTTAATGCCACGGCTTAAATATAATTTCTCTAACGCTCTGACATCATCAGCATACAACTCAGAGTTTAAAATCGCACGCGCTGCGATCTTATCTAATCCGACACTTTCTGCGATACGGATCAAGGTTTCGTGATCGCTAGGATTGTCGCCATCCGTAAAGTAGGCAGTAAATAAGGCATGCTTCAACTCCAGTTGCTTGCCCTCAATCTCGGCCCAGTGCAGCAAGCGATGCGCATCAAAGGTGTTGTAGATACGGCTTCTTTTATCCATCCCAAAAACAAATCCTTCCGCCGCACCGCGGGCACGGATAGCCTCCCGGTTACTGGCGGATTGTTCTGGTGTGGCGCCATATTTTTCCGCCAGATGTTCATTGATGTCTTGACCTTCCGCCGCCATGCGCGGATTTAATTCAAACGGCTGAAAGTGGATATCAGTCGTGACCTCGCTACCCAAAGTTACAATTGCGGTCTCTAATGATTTCAGGCCGATGATGCACCAAGGACAAGATACGTCAGAAACAAAGTCAATTTTGATGTGATTTTTCATGGTTTTAATAAAATAAGTTGGTTATTAAATACAGGTCGCCAAGAGCGAAGCTCTATGCAAAATTCGTATTCTATACTTGCGCTATCTCTGCTTTATTGGCATTAAATGATAGATCCGGCAGGATCTAAAACGTTGCTCAAACAACGATGTATGTTGATTTACAGCAGCCAAAATACCCTTTGACTCTAACGCATGATATTCTGCGTCCTGCAATAGTAACCATATCAGATTATTTTCATGACCACATCGACATCAGCAGTAACAGAAGTAACCGCGTCAGACGCAGTTAACCCAGCACATACAGCAACGGAAGTAGCAGACGTAGTTGCGGTAGCAACGACAACAGCAGTTGCAACGTCAGATCAACCAGCAACAACGTCGACCGCGCCAACTGCTACGCCAAACCAGCTTGCTCGTAAATTGTTGAAAAAACTGCAAACAGATTTCTCCGTGTTTGATGAACATCTGCCTTTGGCAATTGGTATTGATAAACAGTTACAGAAAAAAATGCCAGAGCTGGATCGCAAAGTGTTGCGAATCGCTCTGGGCATTCATACTAATTCTGTACGCTATTTGTTTAATGCTGCCAAAGCACAAAAACGTGTGGATCTGGAAGGCAAAGAAGTTGATGCCATCACAGAAGAGCATCGCACTCATGCGTCAGGTATTCTGCGCGAGCGTTCCAAGAAAAATGCAGATGCACGCAAACTCAAAGCCAATGCAGAGAGAATACAAAAGCAAGAAGCCGAGGCAGAACGCCAACGTCAGGATAAGCTAAATCAACTGGCGGCTAAATTTGCCCGTACTTAATTACTGCCTAGTCCAGTCTTTGTTTCAATGCTGTTCATGGATAGATATAACGAAATGACGTTTTATTTTGTGAACAGCAAGTCTTCTTGCTTCTCCATCATTAAAACTATATTTCCAGCCACATTAGCTGAAACTCCTATTTAACGATGTCATGGTTTCTCTATCTGTTGGAATGTAATGATGGCAGTATCTACACTGGCATTACGACCAATGTAGAGAAACGATATGCCACCCATGTCAGCGGTAAAGGCGCACGTTATACCCGCTCGCACCCGCCACAAAAAATACTTGCTGTCTTTGAATACGATGACCGGTCATCCGCATCAAAAGCAGAACACGCTACCAAAAAACTGAGCGCCCTACAGAAGCGCGCGTTGTCAAACTCATTAATTTGAAAAC
Source organism: Undibacterium sp. GrIS 1.8 (assembly GCF_040544445.1). NCBI lineage: Bacteria > Pseudomonadati > Pseudomonadota > Betaproteobacteria > Burkholderiales > Oxalobacteraceae > Undibacterium > Undibacterium sp. GrIS 1.8. Next base: position 52,346 of record NZ_JBEONQ010000011.1, read on the forward strand.
CATCGGTTTGAAATCCATCATTGATATGACTACCAACATGACGAATAAGTTGTTTTCTGCCGCCTGTGAACGTAACGCTGATCCAATCTTACTAGCGATTACTCCGTTTTTAAATAACAGCAAAACGGTGTTTGAGATCGGTAGTGGCACAGGTCAGCATGCAGTCTATTTTGGAGCGCGTTTGCCGCATATCACGTGGCAATGCAGTGACCGGATACAAAACCATCCCAGCATCAGCGCCTGGCAAGAAGAGGCAAAACTCTCTAACGTGTTAGCACCATTATGTTTAGACATCGGCCATTCAGCTTGGCCAGAGAACAAATTTGATGCAGTTTATACCTCTAATACTTGCCATATCTTGTCATGGCAAGAGGTGCAAATCATGTTTGAAGGCGTGGCATCCATCTTGGTGGAGCGGGGTCATTTTTTTATCTACGGTCCGTTTAATTATGACGGACAATTCACCAGCGCCAGCAATGCGCAATTTGATGCTTCGTTAAAATCACAAGCCCTTCATATGGGCATCCGCGCGATCGAAGATATCGTCGCGCTGGCAAATCAACACCAGCTACAACTGCAAGAAGATTTTGCAATGCCAGCCAATAATCGCCTTTTAGTTTTGCAAAAGATAAATTTAAAACGATAGCTAATTACCAATGTGCATTTAATGCGACAGACCTGCAAAAAATCAGTGACAAACACAAATGGCAGCAGGTAATCTCAATCATCAAAGTGATTAGTTAAAATCACGTTTTAAATACAAAACAATAAACACAACAATAAATACAGCAACAGTAAAACCGTTTTCTGATTTTTGGTTGCATAAGGTTTTTTAACAGAACCTGGCAGCTTTACCTCAATAGTTCTTAACGAAGGACGTCCGTTATATGACGGTGTCTATTTGGATTATAGGAATTCAGATGAAACGAAAAATTTTCCTGCGATTTTTCCTGACTGCCCAAGTCTTACTGTTGTTGGGAGTCGCTTCACCTGCCTTCGCAGAGCTGGTCATTGTGGTCAATCCTCAAAACCCGGCGACCAAAATGTTCCCGGCGCAAGCCGCCCAGTTTTTCCTTGGAGGTTCAGTCTTATTTACTCCGGTAGATCAAGCTGAAAACTCTCCTATTCGTGCTGAGTTTTATAAAAAAGTGCTGGAAAAAGAACCTGCACAAGTACAAGCAATTTGGTCACGAATTGTGTTTACTGGCAAAGGTAAGCCGCCCAAAGAATATAAGTCCAGCGATCAAGTAAAAAAAGCAGTAAGTGAGAATGTCAATGTAATCGGCTATATAGAAAAATCGGCGGTTGATGACACCGTAAAGGTCATCGCCATAGTTCCCTAATGCCGTCCTCTTTTCTTCGTTTTAAGGAGATTGCTTGATGAAAAAAATATTCCTTGCATCACTTGTACCACTCGTTCCGTTACTGTTTGCTGGCAGTGCTTCAGCGATTGATTTGACTGAAGACGGCTCACTCAGATTAACAGGTTTCTATAGCCTGACCGGCGCTAAAGTGTTGAGTGGATCTGCTTTAGGCAGCAGTGCGCCATGGACGTATCAGCAATGGAAATGTCCTTGCACTATCCAAGGTTGGGAATACGGTGCGGTGTATGAAAAAGATAAAGGTTTTCAGTTCGATCAAGAGTCATTGATTGGTTTTCAAATCAAAAAGGATTTTTCACAAACCCTTTCCGCTACGGCACAATTAGTCAGTCGTGCGCTTAATCCCAACGACGGATCACGTCCGACGATTGATTGGGCATATTTGACTTGGCAACCATCGGCAGATTCTAGCTGGACATTTCAGGCGGGGAAATTCCGTATTCCTCTGTATTACTACAGCGATTTTCTATACATAGGTTACGCCTATCCTTGGGTAAGACCAGCGCCAGATGTCTATGGCTGGCCCATCTATTCCTACAACGGTGCCAATGTCAGTTATCGCACCCAACTGGGCGCGTCGGATTGGGCTGCCACGGTGCTTGCGTGGACCGGTAGTTACACTCAAAAAAATGATGCCTACGATACTAAAATCTATTACACAACGCCAACGCATGAGTCCTGGAAAAATATTTATGGTGCATCGGTAACGGCAAATAATGGCATCTTTGATGTACGCGGGATGATGATGTGGTACAAGGATTCGCTCTGGCAAGACAATCCTGATGGCACCAGAAATACTTTTATTGATAGTCAGGCCACGCGCATTATGGGCGTCTCTGCCAATATGGATTATAAAAATTGGCTGGTCAAAGCGGAGGTTGATCGTTATGAACAGATTGATGCTTCTAAGGGGCTGAACAATGTCTATAAATATGCCTTGGTGGGAGTAGGGTATCAATACGGCGCATGGCTACCGATGTACACCGTGTCACGGTATCGCACGATCACAGAACCGATTGAGGGACGGGATACTCAAAATGTTTCACTGCGTTGGGATTTTCGCAAAAATATGGCGCTTAAAGTGCAATACGACATTAGTAAAGATAAGTCGAATTATGCTTATCCGTTCTTTGGCGATTCTAAGTTACTGTCAGTGTCATTGCAGGGTACTTTTTAAGCTTGGCTTATAAAAAAAATTAGCTCTCAGCCTGATTTTGTGAGTGAAAAAAATAAAGCGACTGATGAGGTCGCTTTATTTTTATGTTAGATCGTCTCAGATTGTCTGATAAAAATCAAACAGATGAATAAGGAAGAAAAAGATTTGTGTAAGCTCTGATTAGCTCAGTTCAGCAATGATTGTTTTATACGGTGCGCTGGTTGGTATACGAATTTTGAACTGCGTTCCAATACCCATTTCTGAGCTTACTGAAATATGTCCGCCCAACAAACCCTCAACAATGTTATAGCAAATATTTAAACCAAGCCCCGATCCTCCCTGACCTAATTTGGTGGTATAAAACGGGTCAAAAATCTTCTCCAGATTATTTTGCTGGATACCGATTCCATCGTCTTTAAAAGTCAACACTACAAATGAGGGATCGGTCGGATCTTGTCTGCCGCTTAGGCTCATCATACCAATGTCTCTTCCTTCAAACGCATGGACAATCGCATTATTAAACAGGTTGGTAATCACCTGAATTAAAGGGCCAGGATAGCTATCCAATAAAATATCCTCACTAATCTGAATCTCATAAATCAGTTTAGTTTTTTTCAGTGTTGGTCTTAGGGTAACGGCGAGTTCGCTCATCGTTTGCAGCAAATTAAATCGCCTGCGCTGTTCGCTCGTCTGATCGACTGCTACTGTTTTAAAACTGATGATTAATTCCGATGCGCGGAGTAAATTTTTGCTTAATAAATCCCCAGCTTCTTCGGCTGCCATTAAAAACTCATCTAAGGTTGATTTTTTTATTTGCCCATGTCGATAAACTTGTTTTACCTCTCCGGTTTTATGTAGCAAGGTTGTTGAGACTGTTAAAGCGTTACCAATCGGAGTATTTAGCTCATGTGATACACCCGCCACCAGAGCACCGAGGCTGGCTAATTTTTCTGATTTGATCAACTGAGTCTGAGCCTCTTTCAGTTGATCAAAATTCTTCCCCAGCAGACGATTGGCTTCCTCCAGTTCTTTAGTCCGTTGTGAGACGCGACTTTCTAATGTCCGGTTTAATTCTGTGATCTCCCGAATTTTTGTTTGTACTGCCTCGGCCATAAGATTGAAGTTATTTGCCATGATCGCCAGCTCATCGGTACCGGATACTTTGACATTGCGTTCATAACCTCCCGATACGATTTCTTTGCTGGCTCGTATCAAATCATTTAAGCGTTTAGCGATACGTCGCCCTAGCAACAAAATCACAATCATTGTGCTGAACATGACCAAACCTGTTCGGAGGAGCGAATTGGTTTTTTCTTTGGTCGTTGCATCAACTAGATTTTTGGTGGACAGACCATATTGTAAAAAGCCGACTTCTCTGCCAGGTAATAGTAGCGGGCTTCGTATATGAATAAATCCGCGCAGTGCTGCTACATCTAAATTACTTATGGTGTCGGGTGTGGGGATGGTATCGATGGACTCTGAGGTGGTGAGTAAAACCCGGCCTTCTGCATTGCCAACAATCAGATAGGTCAATCCATTTTGTGAGTTTTGATCCAGCATTTCATGGAAAAAAATGCGTACTGTTTCTAAATCATTTGCACTCGCGTAAGTCGATACGGTGAGGTTAAGAATTTGGGATGTCTGATCAATACTGGATTTGACGTTTTCAAGTACGGCGACTTTCAAGGTGCGACTACTATCGTATAAAACATCACCGAGTAAAAGACAGGACGACATAATGGTCGCCAAAGTGAATTGACCAATAATTGAAGAAGTGAGGCTTTTCAAACTGGCTTTCATGGCAGGCCTCGTACATTTTCTGTAGTAACGTAGTAACTACACCAGCGCTAATCACTGCACTATCAAGATTTTTTATTGATCGTTCAGGGATTAATTTGCGTAGTCATTTAATACGTATTTTTACTAAAAAGACATGTGTCGATTTGATATTTACAACATCAAACTAGCTATTAATTCTGTAGATTCAATGAATTCTTAGCTCTCGCTTTTGCCTATAATTATGGCTACTATACGTGCACAAATTGTTCATCAACCGTTCATAATTCATGCACAATTTGATCTTAACTGAATATATTGCGCTGTGTTAATTATCGTTTTATTGTCGCTGAATTGTCTCAAAATTGTCCCAGTAATTTATTAGCCCTACGTTGTTATTCGTCTCATTTTTATCTTCATTCATATCCTTAATCGCGTCCTCAGTTGAATCACTTGTATCTTTGTTTATCAAGGAGATTTTCATGCCAGGCTTACAGCACAACCTCAAGCAAGTTAATACCGATTCGAACAATTCAAACAGCATTGGCCACGCTCAGCGTCGCGATTTTATTACCGAAAAAACGGTAGACAGCGGTATCTCGCTACAAAGTTCTCTAGGTACTTTGTGTGCGATTGAATACATGAAATCAGAAGGCGTACCAGGTAGCGTGACTCAGCGCGTATTGTCACAGCCGGCGCAACGGCGCTTGCGATCCTGATTACTGAGTTTGAGTAGTCAATCCAGACATTCATCAGGCAATGTCCATGGATTTTAATATACTCCTCCTATTTTTCATCATAAATGCCTTATTCTCCAGTGATCACCTGGACGGTTAAAATATACTCACTACGAGTAATTCTCATTGGCATAAAATTTATATGGCTTTTTGTGATGGCAAAGACGGTGATTGGGTATCTTTTTAAGCTGATTTTTCTTGCTAGCTTCTGGCAAATTCTCAATAAAATTCAAATAAGTGATTCTTTGTATTTAATAATATTTTTCGTCTAGGCTGTTTTTTGATCTCTTGCACTTACCCTAATTGACATTGAGCTTGGTGCGGAAATATTTTTTTGACGTAGTCTCACCGGGCTATTGGCGGTGTGTGGGTGTTGGTCAGTTTTTGCAAAATCATCATGAGATTCTTTCTCCATCATATCTGCGGTTTTAAATGCAGAGACGGCTTTGGCTAGATGCAAAGCTTGGTCGTGCATGCTTTGTGCCGCCGCTGCGGCTTGCTCGACCAAGGCTGCATTTTGCTGGGTAATATCGTCCATTTGCCCTAGCGCCTGATTAACTTGTTCAATGCCTGAACGCTGCTCCACACTGGCGGTAGTGATCTCGCTCATGTTATCGGCCATGCTGTGGATAGCAGTTACGATATGCGCCATCGTATGTTCTGCCGCTGTCACTTGTCGACTACCGACCCCGACTTGTTCTACCGACGTCGTGATCAACACCTTGATTTCTTTAGCTGCACTGGCAGAGCGTTGTGCCAGGTTGCGCACCTCGCTGGCGACTACCGCAAATCCGCGCCCTTGTTCTCCGGCACGTGCTGCTTCGACTGCGGCATTTAAAGCCAAAATATTAGTTTGAAAAGCGATACCGTCAATTACGCCGATGATGTCATTAATACGTTTGGATGATTGCTGAATTGCTGCCATCGTATTGATAACTTCTGCTACCGCTATTCCGCCATCTTTAGCGACAGCGCTTGCCGTGACCGCGTTTTGGTTTGCATGTTCTGCACTGGCGGCGTTTTGTTTAACGGCATTGGTTAATTCTTCCATTGAGGCTGAAGTTTCTTCCAATGATCCGGCTTGCTGCTCGGTACGCGTAGAGAGATCGGCATTGCCAAGTGCAATCTCGCTGGAGGCGCTGGCGATTGCTTCAGTGCCATGCCGGATATTGTTAACTAGTGTCGCTAAATTGATGCGCATCAGATCAAATGCGTGCAGTAATTGCGCGACTTCGTCCTTGCCTTGGGAATCAATCGAGGTCGTCAAGTCACCACCTGCAACACTGGCAACTGAGGCGCTGAGTTTTCTGACTTCTTGCGAGAACGAGGCATAGAATCCCGCCAATAAATAGGCAGATACTAATAATCCAATGAGGCTTAGCCCCAACAATATATTGTGATGAAAAATGGCTCGGTCAATACGTGCCGTCAACGTCACATCTAACAAATCTGCCGCCGCGTCAGCATAGTCATACAAGCCTTCTGCACTTTTGCTTCCCGCAGCTAAAAACTCGGTGCCAGAAGTTTGATTTAGCGTATTTAAAATTTCATTTTTTGCACGCTCCAAAAACGCAAGATTATTTGCCAGTAGCTCTTGTGGATTTTTTAACTGTGTTTTAAAAGTAGGATTTTCCTGGAACATCGCCTCAAATTGCGCAGGGATGCGAGCGATATCACGCTTAGCAAGCATCACGTCGGCATTGAGTAAAACATCCTCATTCGCTTCTAATAAACCAGTATCAATATATGGTGCACCTCTGCTAGCAATGTCAAAAATTCCTTCAGCTAACTCAGGGAAGGTTTTGGCAAATAATCCAATTAAATAATAAGTATCGACCTCTGGATCCAGGCTCAGTTTGGAGTGATTGGCAATCGTGGTCGATAACTTATTTAACTGATCAATCAATACGGTATGGTCAGCATAACTCTCGCTAGCCTTTGAGGACGTCAGCTTGCGCACTATATCAAGCCATGATTGTTTAATTTTGCTAACAGTATTTTCTGATTCAGACGCTGGGGTTCTCAGTTGCCCACTTGTCAGTTGCGATATGCTTATTGGGTCTAAATTAGTCTTTAACTTTGCGCTCAACGCATTTTGGATTTTAGAGGCATTATCACTAGCTGCCGCATTGCCTGCGAGCGCCAGACGGCGCAGCGCACGATGTTGTTGGGCTAGTTTGCTTAGTTCATGAATTTTTCGTATCTGCTGCAGGCCCAAGCGCTCTTGCTCGGTGAACGAAATGGATTTATCTAATTCATTGATCAGCAATCCAGTGACGAGGATAACCGGAACAGCAAATAACACGGCCACCAAGACAAATTTAGGGAATAGACGTAATCGCTGCATTAGTGCAATTGACGGTTTTAGAAAAAAATCCATATAAGGCCTCCACACTTCAGAACAGGATTGCAAATATAAGACTGCAAACAAATCACGGCAAATAACTTGTAATAAGTTATTTGTTGCACTGCGGAAATGATGCGCTAGAATTATGACGTGAGGATGAACTTGTTTTATATGCGGCGGAACAAAGCGGGGCGCTGAGCTGGTATGCATTTAATTATTGCGAGCAGGGTGATGTCACATCGCATGTGGTGCTGGGCACTAATATTGAAAAAGACAATCTGTTACAGAATCGCCTGATCGGGAACGGTAATCTAGGCTAAGCTCTTTTCGATATTGAACAATAAATTTGCGCAGCAGATTTTTATACAAAATGGATGATCTAAACACCCTGAGCAGTTTGGGCTTAACTCTTCCCACACCGGCTTATCTCATCGGCATGATACTGTTCAGTATCATCGGGATTGCCGCATACCGATACGGCAAAAAAACTTCTCGCACAAAAACTAAATGGATCGCCGTTGGTTTAATGCTGTATCCCTTTGCGGTATCAGACACCTGGTTGCTCTATATCGTTGGCATAGCTTTATGTGCTGCCTTATATTTTTATGACTGACTTTGGCATGCGTACCAAACAAGCGCTTAAATGGAGAGCGATGGGGGATTGATATTAATAGGAGGGAGTGATTCTTTAAAGATTATTCCAGTTGTTATGTCTTTCTTCAGTCGCTTCTTTGAGTAAGTGACCAGCACGAATATCATCCTTGGGGATTTGCATGTCGCCGCCTTGTAAGGCCATCGCTAGAGCGTGAATCGCAACCGGGTAATCCAGTTTTGCCGACATTTCTAATAGCTCGCGGGCTTTGCCTGGATTGGCTTTGACGCCTTGACCTGCGAGGTAGGCATTCGATAATAAAAACATCGCTTGCGGACTGCCAAGATCGCTCGCAGTCGTCAGCCACTTTACGGCTAAGACGTCATCACGTGCAACGCCTTCACCATTTTTTGCCATACGTGCCAGCATGAGTGCAGCGTTCGGGCTATTGCTTTCTGCTGCTTTTTGGTACCAGGACCATGCCTTAGAAAAATCGCTGGGATGATCTACATGCGGCAGGCGATATAACTCACCTAACTGAAATGCCGCCTCGGCATCACCACCATTTGCCGCTTGCTCAAATAATGCCATTGCTGCTGAGCGTTGTGTGGGGCGTGTCATATACAGCAAAGCTAATTCTCGTTGGGCGACAGGCATACCTGCTTCTGCCCAAAGCCGTAACTGCGTTTCTGCTTTGGCTTGTCTGCCATGCATGGCTAGCATACCGGTCGATTCTATCTCTGCCGAATTGACTTGCTTGCTTATTTGCGTGTTAGCCTGATTATTGAAGGGATTATTCGACTCGATCTGGCAGGCAGATAAGCTAAAGCCCGTAGCTAAAACTAAAAGCGACGATGCGAGCCAGAAGTGGTGAATAGGTGAGGGCATAAAGACGTAGAAATAGGGGTGAAGCGAGTTTGAATCGTAAGACGTAAATTGTAAAAGACTCCGCTACAAAGACGCAGAGAAAATCAAGAGAAAGCTATTAAACTAAAATGAGCTTTCCTTGATTTCCTCCTGTCTTGACGCGTCTGTGTTTAAAAGTCTTTAAACGGGATTTAAACTCATGTATTTAAACTTAGGTAGTTAAATTTACGTAGTTGAACTTACTTACTCAGATCAATCGCATATTTACTAAAACCACTGGCATCCAATCCACCTTCAACGGTCACCAGATTGAGACCGGCATTTTTTGCTAGTGCCAAATGTCCTGGTGAGGAGCGCAGTATCACTGGACCCGCAGTAGCGGTTTTGACGAAGTTCCAGCTTTTCGCACTACCATTGCTGACCAAACTGACTTTGCCCGTTTGTGCGCCTAGCTTTTGTAAATAATTGCTGACCACAGTTTGATTGGCATCTGGCGATTTAATGATGGTTTTACTGCCGTCAATGCCAGGGAAATTACCACCGCCACCTGCACGGTAGTCATTGGTTGCGACGATAAAATCATCGGTGTCTGCGACTGCTTTACCCAGATAAGTTAAATTAGCAATGCGGCTTCCGACGGGCTTAGTGACATCAATTTGATATTGCAGTGCATTGTTCTCAGCATAGAACACGTCATAGTTATAAATCGTAGAGTAGGACGGAACCAGATCTTGTTCTGCAGTTTTTGTGATGTCAATTTGCGCAAATTGTTTAGCCGACGTTTCTAGCCAATTTTTAAGATCAGCACCCTTGATTTTGACTGCCTGCAAATTATTATTGCTATACAAATACAGATCACCAGGATTACGCACTTGCAAAGCAAATGTTGAAGCAGGCGCTGCACCCGGCGCTACGTCAGTAAAGTCGGTTGGTCCGTTGCGTCCTGCTTTAAACGGTGCACTGCAAGAAATCACCGGGATATTTTTGTAGCTAGCCAGAGTTGCATCAGTGCTGCTGGCGATAAAGTTTTTCACGTAGTCTAGCTGCGCCTGATTTACCAATTGAATTGCACTGACGTCACCCACCAGAGAGAAATAAGACGACATTTCAAAATCAGTGCTTACGCCGAGCGGTTGTTTGGCATAGGCAATGGTAGCTGCGTGTTCGGTAGCGACCAATGGTGCAATCTTAGCGTCAGCAGCGACGATGTTAGTACCGTCGAGATATTTAAAGCCACGTGATTCAACGGTTGTTTTAGCTGGCTGAACTACCCATTTACCACTTTGGTAAATCAAGGTCATTTTGATGATGCCTAAGCGACGGCCCCAGCTTTGCGCCATCACCGTTGGTACGCCATTGACGAAACCATTGACTGCATCCACGTTGGCGCTGGCAGGGAATGCAGCAAAAGAAGGATCGAGCGCTGCGGCTCCAATTTCTTTCCCTTTTGGGAAGATTAAGTGAGCATGACCTATCATCAATGCATCAATCCCGGTATTGGCTAAGTACAGACTACCGTTTTCCATTTTTGGACTGTAGGCAGTAGCGTCTAAGCCACCGTGCGAGAGTGCAACGACTAAATCAGCACCTTTGCTACGCAATTCAGGCACGTATTGTTTGGCGGATTCTTGTACGCCATTGACATAGACTTTTCCAGCCAGATTTTTTTGATCCCAATCCATAATTTGTGGCGGGACAAAACTCATGATGCCGATGTTAAGTTTGACGCTGACTTTACTGCCATCCGGCGCTGTCGCGGTGAATTGCTTCGGCAATACCGCGTACGGTTGAAAAATCGGTTTTTGGCTGGAGACGCTATTCACGTTAGTCAGAACAACCGGGAAGTTGGGTGCGCCGCAAGTGCCAGCAGGTTTAGACACGCCGGTCACTCCAAAATCAGTATTCGTGATTTGACTTAAGAAGCCTAGACCATAATTAAACTCATGATTGCCCATACCGCCACCGTCAAACTGTAAGCCATTCATGACTTTATGTACGGCCAGCGTAGAGCTGCAAGTGATCGGTGCGGCTACTGCCTGATAGTCGCCTAACAAGGTGCCTTGAATAACATCGCCGTCATCCAATAAAACATTGTTTGGATTTTCTGCACGGGCAGATTGAATCAAAGTGGATGTGCGCTCTAAGCCAAGGCTGGTATCAGCGGCTAAGGAATAATAGTTATAGCTGAGAACGTTAGAATGGATATCGGTCGTTTCCAGCAAACCAATTTGCAAGGTCGTACCTTCTGCAACGCTTGGTAAGGATGGGGTAGTGCTACCACAACCAGCCAGACCGATCGTCAGTGTAGCAATCGCTGCAGCGATGGGAGTTAAGCGAGTTAACTTCGGCGTTACATTCAAAGTTAAGTTCGTTGCAAATTTAAAAGTCATCACATCCTCAACATCAATAATTAAGAATGGCGAACTCTACGGGGTATTCATTACAAGCATGTGACCAACATTAGCGTGCGAACTCGCTAACTGGTTTTATTAAGCCCCTGAGATGCCATAGCGAAAAACAGATTATCTATAGTAATCCGCTATGGTATCCAAATATTACTTGAGTTTGGATTGAGTTTGAGCCGACTACAGCTCGACTACAGCTCAAACCTTCATCAAATCACTCTACCCAACGGCCTTTTTCCCAAGCCCAGTCATTACCGCGCCAGTGCCAATGACCTGGTACCCAATAATGACGAGGGCTAGGTGCTGCATACATTTGTTCTACGATCAACGCTGGCATAGGACGAACCGCACCTTGGTACCAATGGCCACGTTGCCATACCCATGCATTGCCATGCCAGGCCCAATGTCCTTGCACCCATGCATAACCAGGACCTGGCTGCACATCGATCACTTCGGTAATCGGCGCTGGCATTTGCCTGACGATGACTTGTGGTGGCTGCTCTCTGACGACGACACGTTCTCTGACGGTGGTGGCACAACCAACCAATGAAACTACGGCCAGCACGAATAAAATTTTATTCAGTTTGTTATTCATTTTTTGTCCTTGCTCCTTATTTCTTAATTCAATTATCAATTCGGCTATTTCAATCATCGTGCAATCATTTTGATTTGAAAATAAGTGAATTTTGCCTCACTGATTACTCAACGTTATTGAGCCTAAACTGTATTACATTCAAATTATTTCGGAAGTAAGCAATTGTTTCTTTGGCGGTAGCGATGTGCCAGATACGTGTTAATGCGTTTCTAATACGTTTCTAATAGGTTTCTAATACGCACTAAAAAATATCGAATTTAAAAATCTGCTATTGTTACCAGCGATTTGTTTATCAGGTTCTTCGTTCCCTTCTTTAACCTCAAACTCACCTCTTAAAATCACCTCTTAAAATCATGATCACTAAAACTTCCTTAGTCGCTGTAACTATCTTCAGTTCTGCTGCCGCACTTATACTTAATTCTGCAATAGCCGCGCCAGCTGGCTTGTCTAGCTACGCTCTGCAACAGCAGTTTTCTTTGGGTGCTCCGACTAAATGGGACTATGCCGATATCGATAGCGTGCGACATCGGCTGTACCTTAGTCGTGGTGATCATGTACAGGTACTTGATCTTCCCTCTGGGCAGCAAGTCGCTAATATTGCCAATACCAAAGGTGTCCACGGCATCGCATTTGCGCAAGACCTGAAGTTAGGATTTACGAGTAATGGTGCGAGCAATAGCGTTACCGTGTTTGATCTGGACACCATGCAGACAAAAGCAGAAATTAAGTTATCGGGCATCAATCCAGATGCTATTTTTTACGAACCTGCGTCACATAAATTATTTACTTTTAACGGAAAGAGTAAAGACGTTAGCGTGATTGATGCAATCAAGCTGACAGAGATTGCCAGCATCAAAGTCACGGGCAAGCCAGAGTTTGCAGTGAGTGATGGAGCAGGAAAAATTTATCTTAATATTGAAGATAACGCGGGTATTAATGTGATTGATGTGGCGTCTAATACGCTAGTCTCTAAATGGCCATTAAGTGGTTGTGAAGAACCGACTGGCATGGCGATTGATACTGTGAATGCACGTTTATTCTCAACCTGCCAAAATAAAATCATGGCAGTGACCGATGCCAAGACAGGTAAGCGCGTAGTCGATGTAGCGATTGGAGAACACCCGGACGCCGCGATCTTTGATGCAGAAACAGCGACCATATTTACATCCAATGGCGGCGGAACCGGAACGCTAACGGTGATCCATCAGGATGACGCAAATCACTATTCCGTAGTAGCCAATGTACCGACCAACAAAGGTGCCAGAACCATGGCGATGGACCATTCGTCCAATACGATTTATTTGCCAACGATAATGAATAATATGTTTACGGTATTGGTCGTCAGCAAAAAATAAGTGTGCGAGCTTGGTTTACGTTTTAATTTACGCTTTAACTTAGACTACAACTTACGCTACAACTTAGGAGGTAAACAAGGCCAAACCTCCATCAACACGTGGCATTAAGGGGAAGACCGTAGCAAGTTGTTTGTCGCTGAGTTGCAGATGGCGTTCTGCAACTTGCGACAAGACGCTACGAAAGTCCGTTGTAATTGCCAGATCGCGGCCTTCGTACAAACTGTTTTCATCCAAGCCGCTCCAGCGTCCGTGGACTTTGCCTCCAGCGACTTTGCCGCCTAATACCCACATCACATTGCCATGTCCGTGATCTGTACCGCCGGTGCCATTTTCATGCGCGGTGCGGCCAAATTCTGACATCACTACGATCGTAGTGTCGTCAAATAAAGGGCCCAGTTGTTTGGATAGCGTAGCTAATCCTTTTCCTAAAGGACTCAGCAAGTTTGCCAGTTTGCCTTTATCAGAACCTTGATTAACATGCGTATCCCAGCCACCTAAGGCAAAAAATGCCATCTGGATTTTTGGATCATTCTTCATTAATGTAGCGAGGCGCGAGGCGTCACCGGGGAATCCATTCGGTAGCGGGGCGCCATTGCTGGCCGCCATCTCTACTTTGTCCATTTTTTCCATCGATGCCGTCATGATGTCCTTATGCGCAGATTTGGCGTCCTGATATTGCTGCGAATAGACCGCTTTGCCTTGGTACATTTTGTCAAACGCGTTGCCAATAGCCGGATTGTCCAGCAAGGTCGCTTTGCTGCCTGCGGCACCGTTGGCGATATTGGTGACTACGGCATTGCCGCTTAAAATCCGCGGCATTACCGGACCAATGGCGAGCGAGCGGGTAGGGTATTTATCACCAGGCAAAGTAGACAAGAGGCGATTCATCCAGCCATCTTGTGTGCTTTTTCTACCAGGTGTGCCCGTCTCTAAATAGTCTTGCGCATCAAAGTGCGAACGCGTCGTGTCCGGTGATCCGCTGGAATGGACGAAGGCGAGTTTTTTCTCATTCCATAAATCCGTCAAATCTGCCAAGGCGGGATTCAGTCCAAAATAACCGTCCAGATTGATCGCGCCAAATTCTGTTCCCGGTTTAGCCAATCCTATACTCGGGCGTAAGCGGCGGTAGTTGGCATCACCCACTGGCGCCACCACGTTTAAACCATCCACTGCACCGCGCAACATAATCACAATCAGCTTTTTCTGGGCGACATCACCGTCCGACGATTGCAGCGCAAAAGCGCTACGTGACAGCGGCAACATAATGCCCGACGATAGCGCCAGTGTTTTTAAAAAGTGTCGACGTAACATGGAATTTCCTTCAGTTTTTTCGCAAACGGCTCAGTGGTGCTTCGGTACAGATTCAGTACGGATTAAATGGGTAGGGAGATATGTTGATAGATGAATGCACGTCTATATAAGCATATACTCCCCATTATTTTTACTTAAATTGCCGTATTGTCCAAATATTGTATGGACGATTAAAATATACATGTTGGGAGTATGCTTAATCATCCAGATAATCACTACAAAAATTATCGTTTGTCATTCCAGCGCAGGCTGCAATCCAGTATCTCCTTAATGTCGTACAGCGCGCATACCGTACAACAAACTCCTCTCCCGCTTTCGAGAGAGGTCAGGGTGAGGGTGGTCGATTAAAGATAATGTCAATGACTCACTAAACTTATGCTGTACTTGAAACAGTCTCGCTGATTTTTAATTAGCTTATCCAAACAGATGATCTGAATTAATGATGCATAAAATCAGGACTACCCAACACCAACGCACCGCGTAATTGCTCTTTATTGCCATTAATCAGCTCACGCGTCGGTGCCGAGATTGAACTACCTAAGGTCGCCAATAAAGCGTTTGCATCCAAGGCTTGCAGGTCGGGGCGATTTTTCTGATTGCCGTCGGCTTGTTTCTCTAATTGCTTTTTGCCCATCGTCTGGTTAGTCTCATCCAGCTTTTTATCCAGCGGTAAACGTCCAGATGCTAAGGCTGTCGCAAAATTAATTCTGCGGGTAATGGCATCGGGATTGAGCCACGCTGCCTCAGTATTTTTATAGCCATCGGGCGTTACGCTGCCATATAAAGGCATCCCTAATTGCGATAAAACGCCTAACAGAGGACGGATATTATTGATCGGCAATGCGCTGGCACGGGCGGAGGACAAGACAAACTGGTACGGTGTTTTAAACTTATTGCCGATGGCAGTTTTATCGAAAAACTCTGGGCTATAAAATAAGACTTCCAGCACAGGGCGAATTTCTCCTCTGGTGTCTAAATAGCGTTGTGCCATTCTGTTGACTAAGGCCTCTGGCGGATTGTCGCTGACAAAATATTGTGCCAGTTCAAACGCGATGTGATGCGCGGTGTTTGGGTGCATCGCCAGGATGTCGAGCGCGAATTCGCCTTCTTGCTGACCGCGTGGATTGATGTCTTTTCCCATCCATACTTTGTGGCCGTTGTCGTGCGCATCAGCGTTAAAGGTGAACTGGACGCCGCTGCGGACTAAATCACGTTGGTTAAAAGTCCATCCAGTGAGCATGCGCGCTAATTCTGTTACATCTTTCTGGCTATACCCGCTGTCCACACCCAAAGTATGTAGCTCCATTAACTCGCGGGCATAGTTTTCATTCAAACCTGTGGGCTTATTTTTAGCCGGACTAAGCTGGCCGAATTTGCCACCTCGGCCACGGCGAGGCTGGTAGTCAGCCGAGGTTGACATCCAGTTATCTAAATAAAATAACATCGCCGGATGCTTAGCAGTTGCACCTAATAAAGTGCGGAAATTACCAAATACGTTGGGGCGAATTGCATCGCGCTCATAGCTGAGGATGAGTGCGCGATCTAAACCCTTGCCAGCGAAAATATTGAAGTGATTAAACCAGAAATCGACCATTACTTCTTCTAGTTGTCGTGGGCTTTCTATAGCGCGTGCCAATCGGGATTCTGCGGTATTTTCTGCCATACGGACCAAGATCTCACGGCCTTTTTGCTTGTCGTCTTTATTGTCCGCATTCTCCTTACCGTCTTTGTCGGTCTTAGCTTCCTTTACTTCTTTACGTGCCATCAGGTAGTCGCCCAGCATTTGGCCGGTAGTGCTTTCTTCTGTGCTTAAGGAGTCTAGTCGTCTGACCAATGTGTCAGGCAGGGGAATCGTTTCTGGATGAAGCTGGGTTTGAATGTAATTTTTTACCCCCGTTTGCAGGACTTTATTGATGTCGCCTGGTTTGGGTCCGTAGCCTAGACGGTTAAGCACATGCAGTGCGGCGTCCTCGGTATTGGGGATGACACCGACGTCGCTCTTGGTGGGCAGCATATCGGTCGTCACTGAGCTAGCTGTAGCCGCAGCGGCAGGAATACTGAAGGCCAGGCTTAAACTGGTCGTTAGCAACTGTCGTACTAATTTAGTTGACCAGCTCGCAAAGTACATAGAGGACTCCAAATAAAGGGTGAGGACGAATAATTATTATAGTTACTTGATTAGCTAAGGCAATTTGCTTTTTTTCAAACCGGTGTTAGCTGATGTATTGGCTGATACATTACCTGATCATTGCTACATAGTTGCATCATGGAAGTTGGCGCAAAAAAATGCCAATAAAAAGTCGTAAAAGAGTGTTACGAGTGTAAGAGCGGATATGCTCAATCCGCCGCCGTAAAACTATCCACATGACTGCTGATTGAATGCCGATAGAAATATTGATGTAATTGCCTATACTAGACTCTGGATACCAGAGGCAAGCAGATCAAGAGTAGATAAAAAAGGACAAGACCATGAACGAAGAAATAAGAATAGAACACGATTCATTCGGCGATATTGAAGTCCCTGCTGATGCTTTGTGGGGCGCACAGACACAGCGCTCGCTGCATCACTTTGCGATCTCTACCGAGCGTATGCCGACTGCCTTACTAATGGCTTTGGCGCGTGTTAAGCGTAGCTGCGCGGTGGTCAATGACGATCTGGGTTTGCTAGATGCTAGCTTGGCGTCGGCGATTATCCGGGCTGCGGACGAGGTGCTGGCAGGTATGCATCCTGATGCTTTTCCCTTATCGATATGGCAGACCGGATCGGGTACCCAAACCAATATGAATATGAATGAGGTGCTGGCGAATCGAGCTTCTGAAATCTTGGGCGGCAGCCGTGGTACCGCGCGTCTGGTTCACCCTAACGACCATGTCAACCTGGGACAATCATCGAATGATATTTTTCCGACAGCCATGCATGTGGCAGCGAGCCTGAGCATTGTTCATGATTTACTACCTGTGCTGGGTAATTTGCGTACCTCTTTACATAACAAGGCGGTGGCATTTGTAGATATCGTCAAAATCGGTCGCACCCATTTGCAAGACGCAACGCCACTCACTTTAGGACAAGAAATGTCGGGCTGGGTGGCGCAGTTAGATCACGCAGATCAGGTAATTACCAATAGTTTAAGTTCGCTAGTTGATCTGGCGGTTGGCGGTACCGCGGTGGGCACTGGTTTGAATACCCATCCAGAATTTGGCGATCGCGTTGCGACAGAATTGGGGGCCGAAACCGGACAGGGATTCCGTTGTGCCAGCAATCGCTTTGCCGCGCTCGCATCCCATGATGCCTTGGTCAGCGCGCATGGCGCACTCAAAACCCTGGCGGTCGCTTTGATGAAAATCGCCAATGACATACGCTGGTTAGCATCTGGCCCGCGTTGTGGTTTGGGCGAACTACATATCCCGGAAAATGAGCCGGGCAGCTCTATCATGCCAGGCAAAGTCAATCCAACCCAATGCGAAGCCGTGACGATGGTTTGCTGTCAGGTGATGGGCAATGATGTCGCCTTAAGCATTGGTGGTGCATCGGGTAATTTTGAGTTGAATGTATTTAAACCCATGATCGCGCACAACTTTTTACAAAGCGTACGCTTGCTGACCGATGCCATGATGAGTCTTGATCTGCATTGCGCACGCGGCATGGAGCCAGACCGCATACGCATCGCCGAACTGCTGGGCAACTCCTTGATGCTGGTAACGGCGCTAAATCCTCACATAGGCTACGACCGCTCGGCAGAAATCGCCAAGCACGCCCATGCTAACGGCAGCTCTTTGCGGGAGGCGGCGTTGGCACTGGCTTATGTGACGCCAGAACAATTTGACGAGTGGGTACGACCAGAAAATATGGTGTGAAATTATTTTCCTTCACAGCTGACTGCTTTTTAAATAGATACATAAAAAAGACACATAAAAAAGACACATAAATCAAGCGATTCCATAAGTTAGACACCGAACAGACATATCCGATACCAACAGCGCATTGTCACCTCTATTGCAGTCCATATAGTAAGAACAATAGGGGAAGATGATGAAAGCATTTGTATATCGTGGTTCAGGACTGAAGGCGCTTGAGGATCGACCTAGACCGGTCATACAAGTGGCCGGTGATGCCATCGTCAAGATGCTAAAGACGACTATCTGCGGTACTGATTTACATATTCTCAAAGGCGATGTAGCAAGCTGCACACCGGGACGCATTCTCGGGCACGAGGGCGTAGGCGTAATCGATAGTGTCGGCGCAGGTGTTACCGCTTTTCGGGTTGGCGATCATGTCTTGATTTCATGTATATCCTCTTGTGGTAAATGTGAATACTGCCGTCGTGGTATGTATTCGCATTGCACAACAGGCGGCTGGATTTTAGGGAATAAGATCGATGGAACGCAGGCAGAATATGTGCGTATTCCGCATGCAGACACCAGTCTCTACCCAATACCGGCTGGCGCAGATGAAGAAGCTTTAGTGATGCTCAGCGATATTTTGCCAACCGGGTTTGAATGCGGCGTCCTCAATGGCAAAGTCGCCCCCGGATCAATCGTCGCGATTGTCGGCTCTGGTCCCATCGGGCTAGCTGCTTTGCTGACAGCACAATTTTATTCTCCCGCAAAAATCATCATGATTGATCTGGACGATCATCGTCTGGAAGTGGCAAAACGGTTTGGTGCGACCGATACGATTAACAGCAAGAATGGCAAAGCGGTCGAATCCCTGATGCAGATAACCGATCAGCGCGGGGCGGATACCGCGATAGAAGCCGTCGGTATTCCTGCCACATTTGAACTATGCGAAAAAATAATCGCAGCAGGTGGCACCATCGCCAATGTGGGCGTGCATGGCACTAAGGTGGATTTATTTCTGGAAAATCTCTGGGATCGGAACATCACCATCACCACGCGACTGGTTGATACGGTTAGTACGCCAATGTTGATGAACGTAGTGCAGTCAAAAAAGATCGACCCCAAATTATTGATTACCCATCGGTTCAAACTCAACGACATCATGAAAGCCTATGATACTTTTCAGCATGCGGCAGAGACTCAGGCGTTGAAGGTGATTATTACCATGTAGTTACTTAACTAATTTAATCTGCTTGCGGGTTTTGCTTGTAGTTTTAGTTGTCGTTTTGCCGGTTGTTGGTATCTACTTTATCGGACCGTTTAGGATTACTCCTTCTGTCGGAGGCTCCCAATATATGCTTAGGATCACCTTGTGGAATATCTTTGAGTAACCTGTCAAATTCTGCTTTAACGACGGCATAACATTCGCAAACGGTTTTTTCTAAGCGAGGACGATCAATAACTTCGATGTTGCCACGAGTGTATTTGATTAATCCCATTTTTTGTAGTTTACCCGCGGCCTCGGTTACGCCTTCACGTCTTACACCCAGCATATTAGCGATTAGTTCTTGCGTCATTTTTAAATTATCTGATGGTAAGCGATCCAGACTTAACAATAACCACCGACACAATTGCTGCTCAATAGAATGATGGCGGTTGCATACCGCTGTTTGTGTCATTTGTGTGATCAATGCCTGGGTATAACGCAGTAATAGGCGCAGCACTGGACCGGCACGATTAAACTCATCCTTCAGATGTTCTGATTTAAGCCGGTAACTATAGCCTTGGCTTTGTACCACAGCGCGACTGGGGGTCGTCTCACCACCCATGAAGAGAGAAATGCCTAGTATGCCTTCGTTGCCGACAATTGCTATCTCTGCCGATGCGCCATTTTCTAAAACGTACAACATAGAAATGATAGAGGTGGTCGGAAAATAGACATACTTGAGTAATCCACCTGCCTCGTACAGTACTTCGCCCAAAGACATTTTGACTAATTCTAAATGCACAGACAAACGGTCAAATTCGGCTCGAGGTAAAGCTGCGAGCAGAAGATTTTGCATTGGACTATCGGATGTTGACATGGGATAAGTAGAGTGCTGCAATCATCGTTTCAAGATCACATGGATTATTTAGACTGGATTATCTATTTGCAGAATACCAATTAGGTGACGCTTTGTATGTGCGTTATCAAACATATGTCAAATAGTAGCTGCTTTGGAAGAAATTTTAGACAAAAAGGTGAAAATTTAGAGCCGATGATGCGAGCATATTTCCCCAATTCTTAGCCTCAGCCAGACTATGAATGATTTATTCTGTAATGGGGTAAAAGTCGAACTAAAAAGATAATCAACTCTACCCGCTTTTTATTCAACGCTTGCTAAAAGACACTGAAGGTCGGTGATCAGAGATTTGATACCTGGTTAAGGTTACGGCTTAATTAACTGGACGCAGGTTTAGATTTGGAGCACGGCGAGCAAACAACGCTGAACAGCGACGACGAAAAATCGCTGATATTATTTTTTTAGAACTTAGGCAGAATTGTCCCGGCAAGAAGTAGCAACGAAGGCGGTACTTTAATACGACTAGTTGATACTACACCGCTGGGACAATTTTGCTTAAGTCCTGCTCTTACGATTTCAAACAGATAATCAGTCGCAAATGACTTAGGCTGCAACTGGATCTAAGCGCGGTATATCGGTCATCAGACGATCAAATTCTTGTGTAATTACGGAATAACATTCACAAGCTGCTCCCTCCAAAGCAGGGCGGTTTAGTACGTCAATACTGCCACGGCTGTATTGAATGATGCCATTACGTTGCAGATTGCCGGCTGCCTCGGCGACTCTTTCTCTTCGCAGACCGAGCATATTCGCTATCATTTGCTGGGTCATGGTGAGTTGGTTGGTTGATGTCCTGTCCAGACTGAGCAGTAACCAGCGACATAACTGCTGCTCCACAGAGTGATGCCGGTGGCATACCGATGTCTGTGTCATTTGTATAATCAGTGCCTGGGTGTAGCGCAAAAGCAGTCTCAATAACGGCCCGGCACGATCAAATTCTTCCTTCAGTATTTGACCTTTTAAGCGATAGGCAAAACCACTGCTTTGTGCCGTAGCCCGATCCGGTGTCGTGTCCCCACCCATGAATAACGATATTCCAACGATGCCTTCTTTGCCGACCACGGCAACTTCGGCTGACTCGCCATTTTCCAGGACATAGAGCAGCGATACGATACATGAGACAGGGAAGTACACATATTGTAGCTGTGCTCCCGATTCATACAGGGCTTCTCCCTGCTCAAAAGAGACTAACTCTAAGTGAGCGGACAGACGCTCAAATTCGGCAACAGACAATGCTGCAAGCAGATGATTTTGGGTTGGACTGTAAGAAATTTGCATTAACGATTTGTGAAATTTTTTGGTCTTGCTGAATACGGAAATAAAATTCTAATTAGAAATCTTTTAAAGGCTATCACGAACGATAAAAAAATTATGCGCGGTACAGCACACATGAATAAATGATTTTAAAAAAATCGAATTTAATGGTTTATTTGTTGTACTTGCGGCCAGTTTAGACCGACTTTGACGACAACATTTTTAACTATGTTCGCTATCGTACAGACGTGCGTTTGGGCGATGCGTAGGTTCTGATAGATGAGGATAGTTGACTAAATGTATGCAGGTTTAATGTCTCCCATACAGGCAATAGAAAACTAAACTAAGACCAAATTGGGTATCCATCCTTTACGGCGGCGACCAAAGATTCCTACCATCTACGAGCCTGGAAAACAATCATGAATATGCATTTGAATCAGTATGCTCTCTATAAGTTCAATTGGTTTAATACGTCCCCTTTTATAGTTGGAGCTGACTGATATGGGGAATCGAATTTTAGTGATCACAAATGATCGTGCCGATGCCCAAATACTTAATGATGTTTTGTCGCGAGCTAGTGATGGACCCTTTGAGATAAAAACTGTCACACAGCTTTGTGATGCACTGGACCATCTTAAAGAAGATAAAACAGACGCGATTTTGGTTGATTTAAGTTTGCCCGACTGCGATGGCACCGCTACGTTTGATCGTCTGTTTGCGCTTGTACCTCATATTCCCATTTTGACCTTATGTGATGACGGCGATGAGGATTGTGAGGCAATGGCGGCTGAAGCGGTGCAAAAAGGCGCTCAAGGCTACCTGACAAAAGGTCATTTTGGTAGTTATCTGGTGCCTCAATCCTTACGGAATATTATTCAGCGTAAAGCCGTAGAAGAAAATATTTATCTTGAAAAAGCGCGCGCAGAAATTACACTTAATTCGATTAGTGATGCGGTGATCGGTACAGATATGTTAGGTAACGTCGATTATCTGAATATCGCTGCTGAACATATGACGCTCTGGTCCAGAGAGGAGGCACGTGGTCACCCTATCAGCGATATTATGCCCATCATCAATGGGCAAACGCGTGAGCCTAAACCTAATCCGGTGACTCTGGTTTTGCATGAAGATAAAGCCACCGTACTGACGCCTGACACTGTATTGATCCGACGCGACGGTGTCGAGATTGCGATTGAGGATTCGACCTCGCCGATCCATGATTCCAATAGGAAAATTGCAGGAGCTGTGATCGTGTTTCACGATATTACGGCAGCGCGAGCGATGGCGATGAAGATGGCGCATCTGGCGCAACATGATTTTCTTACTAATTTGCCTAACCGCGTATTGCTTAACGATCGTATTGCCCAAGCGATTAATTTAGCAAAGCGGCGCGGTACCCATCTGGCGATCTTGTTTTTGGATCTGGATAATTTTAAGCATATCAACGATTCTTTGGGTCACTCCACAGGCGACAAACTATTGCAGTCGGTTGCAGGTCGTTTGTCCGCATGTGTAAGAGGCTCGGATACAGTGAGCCGACAGGGCGGTGATGAATTCGTTATTTTGGTATCGGAAGACCAGGGTGCGGAATATGCTTCTATCACCGCTGAAAAAATATTAGTTGCAATGGCAGAATCTCATGCCATTACTAAAAATGAGTTGCATGTGACAACAAGCATTGGCATTAGTGTTTATCCTGCGGATGGGCAAGATGCAGAGACGCTGATTAAAAATGCCGACACTGCAATGTACCAAGCCAAAGAAAAAGGCCGGAATAATTTTCAGTTTTTTAAAAACGAAATGAATATCCGTGCAGTTGAAAGGCAATTGATCGAAACCAACTTACGGCACGCGATTGAGAGACAAGAATTTTTGCTTTATTACCAGGTAAAAATCAATCTGGCTACTGACGAAATTACGGGTGCTGAGGCGTTACTGCGTTGGATGCATCCAGTATGGGGCTTGGTGTCTCCAGGGCGTTTTGTCGCGATAGCTGAGGAGTGTGGCCTAATCGTACCGATCGGTCGCTGGGTGTTGCAGGAAGCCTGCTCTCAACTGAAAAAATGGCAAAAGGAAGGACTAAAACTTGACTCAATTGCAGTCAATATCTCTGCAGTAGAATTTCGATTCCACGATTTCGTCGAGGGTGTCGCTGCGATTCTAAAAGATACTGGCTTAGAGGCGCGTTATCTGCAACTGGAAATCACTGAAAGTGTCTTGATGCGTGATGCGGAATGCAGCACCAGTATTTTGCAAGAATTAAAAAAAATGGGGATACAGCTGGCAGTAGATGACTTTGGTACGGGGTATTCGAGCTTAAGTTATCTGAACCGTTTTCCGATAGATGTACTTAAAATTGATCGCTCATTTGTGCAAGATATCGACAACACAAAAAATAATGGTTTTATTGTGAATGCGGTGATTGCAATGGGTAATAGTCTCAAACAAAAAGTGGTTGCTGAAGGTGTTGAGGAACAAATTCAACTGAACTTTTTAAAAGAAAATTTGTGTGAAGAAGGTCAGGGTTATTTTTTTAGCCGACCACTTCCAGCACAGGCTTTTGCTACCTTGCTTGCTAATGGACTACCCATATTAAAAGCTGCTAATACTAATATTAATCTCAATGCAGAGTAAGAAAAATTTGCTCTTCAAAACAGACCCTGGATAACAATCCTAAGATAGATTCTCTGTTCTGTTCGTTAACGTACATACGGTATTAGATGGCTTATGTATTCTACAAAACATACTCCGACCGTCAATTGTCGAACACTACTGAGGACTAATAGATGAAGTTTTACACTCCTCTGGCCAATCGTTTGCTCGCTGGTTTATCCAGCGACGAACAAGAGCACTTGGGTAAGCATTGCGATGTCGTTCATCTGGAATATGGACAGGTATTATTTGAACCTGGGCAGCAGATTGAGGACGTTTATTTTCCAGAGGATTGTCTGATTTCTCTTCTTGGCATATTAAATATGCGAACCAGCCTTGAGGTAGGATTGGTCGGTAATGAGGGTGTCGTTGGGATGTCACCGAATTTGATTGCGCCAGCTCCTCAAGACAGCACAGAAAATGCTGAAAATAGGGTGGTGACTTTCAAAGTGCAAACCAGGGCCGTTGTCCAAAAAGCGGGCAGAGCGATTAAAATTTCTTCGGAAAATCTGATCGTTGAATGTAAAAAAAATCCTCAATTGCAATTGATTTTATTTAACTACGTTAACCGGTTTTTAGCGCAGACAACTCAAATTGCTGTCTGTAGTACATTCCATATGCTAGAAGCTCGTCTGGCGCGATCGCTGTTGACGACCAAGGACCATTTACAATCGTCAGAATTTCATTTAACCCATGAATTTATCGCTCATTCACTCGGTGTAAGAAGAGTCGGCGTCACCAAAGCAGCAAGTGCGCTGCAAAGACGCAATCTAATTGGTTATAGCAGAGGACAAATAAAAATTCTTGATGAAGCAGGCTTAGCCTCGGTATCTTGTGAGTGCTATCAGATCATCAAGGATATTAATGACATACATTGAGATCAGTTCGGATTAGTTCAGATCAATTAAGGTTGATTGAAATGGAAGTTTAAATATTTTTAAGGTGTTTGAGCCACCTTATTTTTGCAATTTAATTTCGCGTCTTGGACGGTCTTGCAGTATCTGATGGCGTCGATTATCTTTCATTTTTTTCCAATCTTTACATTCGTCTCGTGTCCTCAGACACGCGACGCAATATCCGGTCTTACCATCAAACTTACAGACCTCAATACAAGGTGATTTGGCACTCATCGGCTATATTTTTATCTGCTGGGATTTTAAATTGCCGTTGGTCCAACAAGCGCTTCGGAATGGACTTCAACCGTAATGTGTGACAGTCCTTTTACTTGCTTTAATTCGGTATGATAAAAAGCTGGGTTGCGCTCTGCGACTTTAGTGACGACTGATACTACTGCACCAAAGTGCCCGGGGCCAAGACGCCATACATGTAGATCGACTAATTTATCACCAGCAGTTTCTACCGCGATGCGCACTTTATTTGCAAGCGCATCACTTGGGCTAACATCCATCAAAATTGCGCCAGTGTCACGGATCAGGCCATAAGACCAGTTGGCGATGACGAGAGCGCCGATAATACCTGCCAATGGGTCCATCCATAACCAGCCATATATTTTCGCTAAAACTAAGCCGATGATAGCTAGCACGGATACGGCAGCGTCCGCGATGACGTGTACGTAAGCTGCTCGCATATTATGGTCGCGCGTATCGACACCATGATCGTCGTGTTCTGCATGTCCGTGGTTATCTTCGTCACCATGCGCATGTTCTTCAAACGTAGCGCTATATTCGTCATTAGGTAGCGCAAGAAGTACTTTAAATTCGTGCGGCTCAGGAATTGCTACCGTTGATTCAAGATAATCAGATTTTTGAGTAAACCCAAAAACTTGGCGTGTGCCATCAGGACGGATCGTCGTTACCGTTACATCCTGCGGTAATAATGCGACTTTTAAATTGTGTAAGGCGATACGAAATACCGGTGGGATACCATCTTCAAAAATCGAGAGTGCAATAACACCAGCGGAGGTCTTAATCTGCTGGACTTCTTCGGCATGATCGTGATTGTCTTCGTGTTTTTCATGCTGCGCATGAGTATGGCCATGAGAGTGCCCATGGCTATGTCCGTGGTGATCGCCACTTAATAACCAGGCACTGACAATATTGACCAATAAGCCCACGACAGCGATGGGAATTGCCTCATCAAAATGAATTGGCACCGGCGACAGCAGGCGAGAAATCGCCTCATATCCAATCAATAGTGCAATCATCGCTAAGATAATCGCACTGGTAAAACCTGCCAGATCACCTAACTTGCCTGTACCAAAGACAAAGCGTGGATTGTTCGCGTGTTTGCGGGCATAGGTATAAGCAAGCGCCGCAATTAACATCGCACCTGCATGGGTTGACATGTGCATGCCATCTGCTACCAGCGCCAAAGAGCCAAATAAGCTACCACCGATGATCTCTGCAATCATCATGGCGCTGCACAGCACAATTACAGCCCAGGTTTTACGGCCATTTTTGTCGTGACTTTCACCCAGAAAAACATGGTCATGACCAAGCGAGAAGGGTGTTTCGTACAAACTGCTCATAGCGTTACCTTTAATAATTATTTCTACTAATTTTTAATAATCTCTAAGCTTCAGCCTACTTAAAATAGCTGTGAATGATTTCTACCAATTGTTCTTTGCCGTCACTCTCTTCGCCATCATGCGGCTCAGCATCGACCAGATGAGTGCGGATGTGATCTTCCAATACAACAGCAAGCAAGCCGTTCATCGCGCCTCTGCAACTCGTGAGCTGCTGCAGTACGGTGATACAGCTACTTTCTTCAAGCAAAGTACGCTCAATCGCATCGATTTGTCCACGGATACGGCGTACACGGTTAAGAAGCTTCTGTTTATTGCGGACAGTATGACCCATGTTTGATCTCTAAATATAGGGTAGGGGACTATATTATAGTTTGAATAAAGCCTTAAGTCAGCAGAATTTATTTGGAGTAAAAAATGAAGAGGAACTGAGTGAAGATGCCTCGCGTTGAAGATAAAAAAACACAGAAATAGTTTGAGGTTCTTATATTTTTACACTGGGTTTTACTTGGCCTCAGCGTTATTCTCTATGTTACTAATGTATATACTGGTGGTGTGTATATTTATATTGTCCATATATTTTATGGTCTATCGTTGATATTTATTATAAATAGAGGGGAGTATATGTATCTGATCAATATTAAGTAGATGTCGACTTCATCTTTAAGATCTAATTACTTATATTTTTTTGCAGCGAGTTGTATACGTGGATTTATATGTAGTTTCTCGATAAAACCAGACGAAAAAAATTAAGGGGCATCGATCATTCAATCAATGCCCCCTTCAACGTAACTTGGCTTCTTAGCTTATTACGTCACTCGTTTTATCCAAATTACTTTTTGAGTGAATCTTTAATTGCTTCTTTGGCGTTGCCAATATTTTTCTCAGCTTTGCCTTCAGCCTGCTTCAACAAACCTTTAGCTTGTTGTTCTTTACTACCAACTAATTTGCCGGCACCTTCTTGTGCTTTGCCAGAAATTTCTTTTGCTACGCCTTTGACTTGGTCTTTATTCATGATTGTTTCTCCTTTAAATAATGGACAATTCCATCAACTTACTTCGCAATGAATTAAACAACTGATGGGGGGAGCTCGTGTGCGAAACGTTAAAAGTGTTTGCACAGACTATTTTTAAAGCTCTCTCAAATTCAGTAATTACAGATTAAAGAATGTTGATTAAATGATCTGTACGATAACGCACAGTTGCTTTAAAAATCTCCTCAAACTTTGCTCTTACTTGAGCGCGACGCTGACATATTTAAGGATATTTCTGCAAATCAACGTAGTAGCTCGTTTTGATCAAGATTGTCGCTATGTACGTTGGCGTACCGAGTTTTTAAAAGTTAAAGCCTATAAGAAAGCACTATCTATTTGTAATTTATTTACTTATGCGTTGCATTCACTCATGGTCAATTCTGCATAACTTGTATGTCTTGTTTTAATAATCTAGACACCTCGAGTGCAGGAACCATCATCGTAAAGTCCGACTCCCATGTTAAAAGAAATTACTGTTTTAAGCCTTGACTCAGACGAAGAAAACTCATTGCCGCCACTAAAGTCAGAGTTGTTTAGTGCCGCTCAGATGGAACATCATGGTGGCGTCCTGGCAAAATCCCATAAAGTACATCATGACAAAAAGCCAGATCAGCTTTTATCTCGCCTGGCTGATAATGAAGAAGCATTGATCAATGCCTGTGCCGCACTGACTTCCGCATTAAAAGATAATCGTCAAATTACGCCTGCAGCTGAATGGTTATTGGATAATTTTTATTTGATTGAAGAGCAGATTCGCACGGCAAAGCAGCATCTTCCAAAAGGGTACAGCAAAGAGTTACCTCGCTTGATTAAAGGCACATATAGCAATCGCCCAAGGGTATACGACATTGCGCTAGAGACTATTTCACATGGTGACGGCAGGATAGATCCTGAAGGCTTAAGTCGATTTGTCGCCGCATATCAACAAGTGACTGTGCTCAAATTAGGTGAGCTATGGGCTATTCCCATCATGCTGCGCTTAGCGTTGATTGAAAATTTACGTCGTGTAGCGACCCGTATTGCATCTAGTCGGGTCGATAGAAATTTGGCTGGTAGTTGGGCCGATCAGATGATCGAGGCTGCAGAAAAAGATCCGAGTAAATTAATTTTATTAGTCGCCGATATGGCGCGCTCAGAACCGACTTTGAACAGTGCATTTGTCGCCGAGGTGGCGCGTCGTCTGCAAGGACAAAGTCCTGCGTTGACGCTGCCCTTGACCTGGATATCGCAGCGCTTAGCGGAATCCGGTACCACGATAGAGCATTTGGTTCAATTAGAGAGCCAGCGGCAGGCGGCGGACCAAGTATCCATCAGTAATAGCATTTGCAGTTTGCGCTTTTTGGGAATGATGGACTGGCGTGAGTTTGTAGAAACCATGAGCCATGTTGAGTATGTGCTTAGCCTTGATCATGCAGACATCTATAACAAGATGGATTTTTCTACCCGCGATTCTTATCGACATGTGATAGAAAATCTTGCGAAACGTTCATCATTGACGGAAGTCGAAGTCGCACAGCAAGCCCTGTTATTGTCTGAGCTGGCCGCTAAACTTAATGGTGATGAGGAAAGTGTTGATATTCGTACTGCACACATCGGTTATTACCTGATTGGAAATGGCCTATCGGCGTTAGAAAAACGCATTAATGTCCGGTATGGTTTATTCCAGAACGTGGCACAAAAGTGTAAAAAAATTCCTTTACACCTTTATCTCGGTTCCATCGCTTTACTGACAATCATTTTCACATCTATTCTGCTGAATCATTCTTACGACGATGGTGTACGTGACGGCATGCTCGTATTGCTGGGCGTGATTGTCGTTATCGCCAGCAGTCAGTTAGCGATCGCTTTAATCAATTGGCTGGTCACTGTATTGGCAACTCCGCAGGCTTTGCCGCGGATGGATTTTTCTAAAAGTATTCCGCCTTCGGCACGTACTTTAGTAGTGGTGCCGACGATGTTGTTTCATGTACAGAATATTGAGTTTTTATGCGAAGCCTTAGAGGTGCGTTATCTCGCTAATCGGGACGACAATCTACGATTTTGCTTATTGACAGATTTGCCGGATGCCAAGACTGAAACGACGCCAGCCGATGAGGCTTTGGTAGAGCAAGCAGTGGCATTAATTACCGCATTAAATGAACGCTACACTACAATCACCGCCTCAAACAAGAGTAGTCCATTTCTATTGTTACACAGGGCTCGTCGCTGGAATCCTCAAGAAAAAATGTGGATGGGATATGAGCGCAAACGCGGCAAATTATCTAACTTAAATGCGTTTTTACGCAATGGCTCTTGCGATATATTAACTGGCGAAGGATGTGAGCAACGGGATGCTTTGTTTGAGCGTATTGTCGGCGATGTACTCGCTTTGACCAGCGTTAAGTATGTCATTACCTTAGATTCCGATACACAATTACCACGCGATTCAGCACGCCAGTTTATTGCAACGATGGCGCATCCACTAAACCAGGCACGTTATGACGAAGTTAAGCAACGTGTGGTGGAAGGCTACGGCATATTACAACCGCGCGTGGTGGCTAGTCTGCCTAGTGCCAACGCCTCAATATATGAAAAATTATGTGGTGGGGAGGCCGGGATTGATCCCTACACGCGCTCGGTGTCTGATGTGTATCAGGATTTATTCCAAGAGGGATCATTCATTGGTAAAGGTATTTATGATGTGGATGCGTTCGAGCAGGCATTGCATCAGCAATTGCCAGAAAATCGTATTCTCAGTCATGATCTGCTAGAAGGTTGCTATGCCCGCGCCGGGTTAATCAGTGATCTGCAATTACATGAAGAATATCCGTCACGCTATAGCGCAGATGTCAGTCGCCGCCATCGGTGGATTCGTGGTGACTGGCAACTAATATCTTGGCTCATGCCAAAAGTCCCTGTAGTATTAAGTAGTCCTGATGGCTTGGGTGCTGCATCAACTTCTAAGAAATCGTCCGCTGCTCAAAGTGGATCTATCGTTGATCAAAATGCGAAGTTTGAAGCTAGCTCCTCAATTGCGCCAGTTAAAATAAGTAACAGCATCCGCAAACCAAATCCGCTATCTACCTTGTCACGCTGGAAAATTTTAGATAATTTACGACGTAGTTTGACGTCGCCGGTCTTGCTAACACTATTGGTACTGGGCTGGATAAAATTACCATCGTCGTGGTTGTGGAGTGTTTCTGTTCTTGCCGTTTTATTTTTACCTTCGTTGGCAGCATCTGTATTGGAGTTACTCAGAAAACCGCGTGAAGTATTAGTCCGTCAGCATCTGGTCGCCAGCTTCCGGTCTATGGAGCAACACACGACGAATGCACTATTAAACCTCGCCTTCCTTCCTTATGAAGCTTTTTATAGTTTGGATGCGATATTCAGAACGGTATGGCGAAAATGGATTTCACATCGCCGCTTGCTGGAGTGGAATCCCTCTAGCGAATCAAATCAAAAAGCCGGTACAACGCTGTTTGCATCAATCCGCACTATGTGGAGCGCACCCGTATTTGCCATTCTGGTTTTAGTGGCAATTATTAGCTTACGTCCAGGCGCCTTATCCCTTGCATTGCCATTCTTGTTGTTGTGGATGATTTCGCCTGTGATTGCTTGGCGCATTAGTTTGCCTATTCCTGAACGGCACTCTGCTTTAGAGGCGAATCAGCTAGTGTTTTTGCATCGTCTGTCACGTAAAACCTGGGCATTTTTTGAAACCTATGTCGGGCCTGAGGACAACTGGCTTCCGCCTGATAATATGCAAGAACACCCAGTTGCCGTCGTCGCTCACCGGACCTCGCCCACGAATATTGGATTGGCGCTGCTGGCGAATTTTTCTGCCTACGACTTTGCCTATATCGACATGGGGCAACTGCTGATACGTACTGAGAATACGATGCGCAGCATGGGGCAGTTAGAACGTTATCAAGGTCATTTCTATAATTGGTATGACACACTAAGTCTAAAGCCTTTAAATCCTGTCTACGTATCGACCGTTGATAGTGGCAACCTGGCGGGACACTTGTTAACAATGCGTGCCGGATTATTATTGCTGCCGGACCAAAGTATTTTGTCACCAAGCATATTCACTGGCTTGGGCCACACATTTAGCGTGTTACTCGACTTGGCAAAGCAAAATAAAACAGACGCTTCTGCGACTAATATTAATTATATTGCCGCTGCTGTTAGCGATAGCATGCTTGAGTTCAAGAAGCAATTAGCCACGACATCAGCGACGCCACCAGCGACCTTATCTGAAGCATATGAATTGCTAGCAATATTCCTGAGTAAGGCCAGTGATTTAACTGCTGCGATCGCGTCTGACCCCGGTCTCAGTAATGATAAAAAAGCCGAGATGCTCTGGTGGGCAAATGCTTTGATAAAGCAATCCCATGAGGCGCAGCAGGATTTATTATTGTTAGCACCTTGGCTCGCGATGCCGAATGTAGGAAATTTAATTCAGTATTTGCCCGAATTAAATAGTCTTTTAAATCTGAGTGATCTGGCAAGACTAGACGCAAAAATGCGGGCACAAATACAGACATTGGTCTCTAGCATAGAAGAGTCATCATCAGCGTTAGCTTTGGATCAGCAAACGCATTGGAATAATGTGATGGATTTCGTAGCAGAAGGCAGTCGGCGCGCAACTGAGCGTATGGGCACAATTACACGCTTAGCTTTACAGGCCACAGAGTTTGCGCGTATGGAGTACGGCTTTTTATATGACGCAGCGACCCATCTGTTAGCGATTGGTTATAACGTGACAGAACGTAGGCGTGATACCGGGTCTTATGATTTATTGGCATCGGAAGCAAGGCTATGTAGTTTTGTAGCTGTGGCGCAAGGCCAGTTGCCGCAAGAAACCTGGTTTGCGCTAGGGCGCCAGTTAACGATTGCCGGTGGCGAACCGATTCTCTTGTCGTGGAGCGGATCGATGTTTGAGTATTTGATGCCGCTGTTGGTGATGCCAAATTATCAGAATACTTTACTCGATCAAACTTATAAATCCGTTGTCGAGCGACAAATTGAATACGGTGCGCAGCGCGCCGTGCCTTGGGGGATTTCTGAATCGGGTTATCACGCCTTTGATGCTAGTCTTAATTATCAATATCGCGCGTTTGGCGTGCCTGGTCTAGGATTGAAGCGTGGTTTGGGAGATGATCTTGTGGTTGCACCTTATGCCTCTGCAATGGCACTGATGGTGGCGCCAGATCAAGCTTGCACCAACCTCCAGCGATTAGTGGAGGAGGGTGCCGAAGGACGTTTTGGTATGTTTGAGGCGATCGATTACACACCATCCCGTCTGCCGCGCGGACAAACGCAAGCACTGATCCGGTCATATATGGCACATCACCAAGGCATGAGTTTGTTATCGCTTGCGTATGTGCTGCTGGATCGGCCTATGCAAAAACGTTTTGAATCTGATCCTCTGTTCCAGGCAACGCTGTTATTGCTGAAAGAGCGGATTCCAAAACCAAGTAGTCACTATTCAAACACCACAGAACTGGCGGATATCCGCTCTACTGCCAGCGAACAGCAAATGCCTATGCGCATTATCAACAGAGTCGATACGCGTTTGCCTGAAATTCAATTATTGTCCAACGGCAGATATAACGTCATGGTCACCAATACCGGCGGCAGCTACAGTCGCTGGCGCGATTTGGCAATTACACGCTGGCGTGAAGATAGTACTTGCGATAATTGGGGCACGTTCTGCTATGTGCGCGATCAGTCCGACTCTAGTTATTGGTCCACCTCATATCACCCGACTTTAAAATTACCTAAAACGTATGAAGTGATTTTTTCAGAAGGTCGGGCAGAAATTCGACGTCACGATAATGGCTTTGACATGCATACCGAAATCGTCGTGTCGCCGGAGGACGATATCGAATTGCGCCGCACCCGTATCACCAACCGGACCCGGTTCACAAAAACAATTGACCTGACCAGTTATGCAGAAGTGGTGTTGGCACCTGCTGCCGCAGATACGATGCATCCTGCTTTTAGTAATCTGTTTGTACAAACAGAAATCCTGTCTCAGCATCAGGCGATTTTGTGTGTACGTCGTCCGCGTTCTGAGAATGACTTTACGCCGACCATGTTCCATCAGATGGTGGTGCATGGCGCGACCAGTGATGCGGTCTCTTACGAGACAGATCGCATGGCATTTATCGGACGCGGCAATACCGTCGCAGCGCCTGTTGCAATGACGACAAAGACATTATCTGGCAGCCAGGGATCAGTGCTTGATCCGATTGTGGCGATTCGTCATCAGATCACCTTAGCGCCAGAACAAACTGCGATTGTTGATATTGTGACCGGCGTAGCAGAGACACGTGACGCAGTCCTCAGCATGATTGAAAAATATCAAGATATGCATTTGGCTGACCGTGTATTTGAATTGGCCTGGACGCATAGTCAGGTGGTATTGCGCCAGCTCAATGCCAGCGAAGCTGATGCTCAATTGTATGAGCGCCTGGCTAGCTCAATTATTTATCCGAATGCTTTGTTGCGCGCCGACGCCAGTATTTTAGTAAAAAACCGTCGTGGTCAATCTGGTCTGTGGAGTTATGCAATCTCCGGTGATTTACCTATTGTTTTAGTGCATATCAGTGATGCAGAAAATATTGAATTAGTACGCCAGATGGTGCAGGCACATGCCTATTGGCGTATGAAAGGTTTAGCCGTCGATTTAGTGATCTGGAATGAAGACCGTGCTGGTTATCGCCAGATATTACAAGAGCAAATCATGGGTTTAGTTGCTTCAGGTATTGAGGCGCATGCGATGGAGCGTCCGGGCGGTATTTTTGTACGTCTTGCTGATCAGATACCAAATGATGACAGGATCTTATTGCAATCTGTTGCACGCGCTATTTTGTCTGATAGTCGCGGTACTCTGGCAGAGCAAATCAACCGACGTGGACAAGTGGAAGTACGTCCTCCACAACTGACAGTGACCCGACAGTTACCTGCAGCTTGGCAAGCAACTTCAGTATCGTCAAATACTAATCAGTCACCGATTTCTAGTAGACTGACTGATCTGGCAGACTTGATTTTGCCGAACGGCTTAGGTGGTTTTAGTAAAGATGGTCGTGAGTATATTATCCGTACAAATGAGTCCAATCTGACTCCCGCACCGTGGGTCAATGTATTAGCCAATCAACATTTTGGAACCGTCATTTCAGAGAGCGGCCAGTCTTATACCTGGGGTGAGAACGCGCATGAATTCCGACTGACACCTTGGTCTAATGATCCAGTTTCTGACAATGGAGGCGAGGCATTTTATTTGCGTGATGAAGATACCGGACACTTCTGGTCGCCAAGCCCCTTACCGCGCCGTGGTCAAGGCGACTATGTAACGCGCCACGGTTTTGGCTATAGCGTATTTGAACATACTGAGGCAGGTATTACATCCGAATTGTCGGTCTTTGTTGCGCCGGATGCTGCGGTTAAATTTTCGGTACTTAAAATACGCAATGATACTGGTGAGACAAGACGCTTATCCGCAACCGGTTATGTGGAATGGGTCTTGGGTGATGTTCGCCAAAAATCCGTCATGCATATCGTGACTGAAGCCGATCCTGCCACAGGCGCCATATTTGCCCGAAACTTCTATAACTCAGAATTTTGTGATCGCACAAGTTTCTTCTATGTCGATGCGATGAAATTGACGATGAGTGGCGACCGGACAGAATTTATTGGTCGCAATGGTAGTCTGCAAAATCCTGCAGCAATGAGCCGATCCCGATTGTCAGGAAAGTTAGGTGCTGGTCTCGATCCTTGTGCCGCGATACAAGTGCCATTTGAATTAGGTGACGGTGAACAGCATGAGATTATTTTTATGCTCGGTGTTGCGGGACAACGTAGCGCGGACGTCAGCAATTTAATACAACGCTTCCGCAGTAAATTAGCGACCCAGGAGACACTCACTAAAGTCAAAAATTATTGGCAACATACTTTGGGCGCAGTGCAAGTAGAGACGCCAGACATTGCCCTCAATATGTTGACCAACGGATGGTTGATGTACCAGACCATCGCTTGTCGCTTATGGGCACGGAGTGGCTTCTATCAGTCCGGTGGCGCATTCGGTTACCGCGATCAGTTGCAAGATGTGATGGCGATCATGCATACCCGTCCGGAAATGGCTCGCGAACATATTTTGGTCTGCGCCGCGCATCAATTTATTGAGGGTGACGTACAGCATTGGTGGCATCCGCCTATGAATCGCGGGGTACGCACCCATTGCTCTGATGATTATTTGTGGCTGCCGCTAGCGACTTGCCGTTACCTGACAAGTACCCATGATCATCGGATACTAGATGAGTCGGTTATTTTTATTGAGGGTCGTCAGTTGAATGCAGATGAAGATTCTTATTACGACTTACCTGGACAATCTAATCAATCCGCCTCGCTGTACGACCATTGTGTTCGCTCGATCTTACATGGCTTACGATTTGGCGCACATGGATTACCGTTGATAGGTTCATGCGATTGGAATGATGGCATGGATAAAGTCGGCGCCGCAGGCAAGGGCGAAAGTGTCTGGCTAGGATTTTTCTTGTACGAAGTCTTGATGCAATTTTCTGCTATCGCACAGCAACGAGGTGATCAAAGTTTCTCTTACCGATGCCAGCTAGAGGCTCAAAAATTACAAACTAATATCGAGCAGCACGCTTGGGATGGAGGTTGGTATCGTCGTGCTTATTTTGATGACGGCACACCTTTAGGTTCTGCCAGCAACGCTGAGTGCCAGATTGATTCAATCTCACAAAGCTGGTCTATTTTGTCGGAGGCTGGCGATCCTGTCCGTGCCCATACTGCTATGCAAGCAGTCAATCAACATCTGGTTCGTCGTGACCACGATTTAGTCCAATTACTCGATCCGCCATTTGATAAATCTGATCAAAATCCTGGCTATATCAGAGGATATCTACCTGGTGTACGTGAAAACGGAGGGCAATATACTCATGCTGCAATCTGGACTGCGATGGCATTTGCCAAACTAGGTGATAGCGAAAAAGCCTGGGAATTAATGACTATGATTAATCCAATTAATCATGCACTCACTCCCGCAGCAGTTGCCACTTACAAAGTAGAACCGTATGTGATCGCAGCCGATGTCTACGCAGTATCACCACATATCGGACGCGGTGGCTGGACCTGGTATACAGGATCATCTGGATGGATGTACCGCTTTATCACGGAGTCATTATTAGGTTTGACACTCGATGGAGAAAAACTATATTGCACACCTTGTATGCCTGTCGATTGGACAGAATTTAAATTACGCTATCGATACAAAGAAACCAGCTACAAGATCAACGTGACACAACAACTCGGTAGCGAAGTCAGTAAAGGAATTTCAGTGGATGGCGTCATGCAAGACTCCGCATTTATACCGCTGATCAATGATCAGCAAGAGCATATTGTCGAGATTATGTTAGTCAACCTGAAACCGCTTGCGTTGGCTGATGGTGGTGTTGAAACTTAAGTGGATGACTCAGGTAAAGCAACACGCAACGTAATATAGTAAGCAGAGAAAATATCCGATACTTAATGCGTAGAAGATGCATAAAATACCGCATTTTTTACGCCATTGTGTACAACGTCGTTAGGATTTTTACTCTGGCTTTTTTATATACTGATAACGAGTATTTATTAGTCGTCCATGAATTATCTGGCCAGTATGGTATTTTTAATAAAATAGATGGGGAGTATAGGTAAAACGACTAACAGTTAGAAATCATTTTAATTTATTCTATAAAAACATAATTCCCTATTGGTCTGATTGCTCATGTACAGATTTTTTCTGTAGCGGACGACATAGATAAATAAAAATTATTCAAAATATTTCTCAATAAATTCGGTGTCGACTTCAATTTTTCAGAGGTCTTGGCTGCATTAACTCCGTTTTAACCTCCCCACAAATTACCTTTAGCAAGTCAGTGCGCGCTACCTCATGTACGCGCTGTATATGCATGCGGTATTGCGTATTTTTAAAAAATTTAAT
The DNA here is from genome assembly GCF_040544445.1 of Undibacterium sp. GrIS 1.8. Lineage (NCBI taxonomy): Bacteria > Pseudomonadati > Pseudomonadota > Betaproteobacteria > Burkholderiales > Oxalobacteraceae > Undibacterium > Undibacterium sp. GrIS 1.8. The sequence continues at coordinate 90,247 of NZ_JBEONQ010000011.1, forward strand.
TTTTTAATTTCTATGTTGGTTAGCGCACAGAAGCCATATGTACAACTCCGTAAGCTCCGTTCTCATGCGTTGCCGTGAAATTTTCTCTGGTTGTTTATAGGAAGAATTTTTAAATTTCTCCGTCATCAATATTTTTATTTTTTCAATGTTTTCTAATTCGTTTTCTAACTACTTTCTACTCAGGGTCTTATATGCATAAATTTAATAAAATCGCGCTCGCAGCCAGCTTATTGTGCGGAGTAGTATCCAGCAGCATGGCACAGCGTGCGCCAGAAAATTATGACTACAATCCATCTTGGTATGTCGCACCTAGTTTGGGTGTATTAGACGCAGATACGCACTATGGCGTGACAGGACATGGTCAAGCTGCTGCAATACGTTTTGGTAAAGCGATCTCCCAAGATTGGGATTTGCAATTTGGTACTAGCTACGGACGTAAGCGTGAAAACGGTACACGTTATCAACAAAATACATTAGGCGTCGATGCGATGTATATGTTTTCGCGTAAGAGTTTCCGCCCATTTGTCTTGATCGGCGGCGGCGCTCAATATGACAAAATCAACACGCCACTTGGCGAACGTGATGCGACTTCTCCTTACATCAACGCAGGTGCTGGTTTTCAATATGGCTTTACCGACCAGTTAGCAATGCAAGCTGATATCCGTCGTGTACATGGTTTTATCCGTGGTGATGATTTAGGATTTAGTCATTCGAATAATAATTATTTGAATGTCGGTCTGGTCTATACATTTGACAAGCCAGTGCAGCGTGCTGCCCGTGTAGAGCCCGCTCCGGAGCCAATGCCAATTACAGAAACAATGCCAGCACCAGTGCCGCCAACACCTGCGCCACCGCCACCACGTTTTGAAAAAGTCACATTGTCTGCAACAGAATTATTCGGTTTTGACAGCGCAAAACTAGGTATGCCACAACCGAAATTAGATGAAATTGCTTACGTGTTAAACAACAATACGCAAATCAATGATGTCGTCGTCAGCGGGTATAGCGATCGTATCGGTTCGCCTAAATACAATCTGAAATTGTCACAACGTCGTGCAGATGTCGTCAAAGCCTATTTGATCGATAAAGGTGTTGCTGCTACACGTTTAACAGCGCAAGGTAAGGGCGAAACAAATCCAGTCGTGCAGTGTACTGAAAAGAATAAGGCCGCTTTAATTACTTGCCTGGAACCAAATCGCCGCGTAGAAGTAGAGCAAATTACTGTTGAACGTCGCGTTCAGTAATGTTTTGCTAGCCCATATATAAAATATGCGGTGAGAATATAGTTAGATTATTTCTGATTTATTTCAGATAGGTAAAACGGCTAGAACAAAACATTGTTCTAGCCGTTTTACTTTGTAAAAATTTTTATGGTTTTGTAATTTTAGTTATGACTGTATCTAAACTCAGGTCACGCAAGCTACCAAAACACAGCGCATACTGACGGGTAAATTCTGCACCTAATAAAAATATTTGCGCTGAATAATAAACCCACAGCAATAATGCAATCATCGATCCGGCAGCACCAAAACTATTTGCTATGCCGCTGTTCCCGATATACACACCGATGCCATATTTGCCGATAGTGAATAATCCTGCGGTACCAGCGGCACCAATCCAGACATCGCGCCAGGATAATTTTACCTGCGGCAGCATTTTAAAAATCACTGCAAAAAGTGAGGCAATAACACCAAACCCAATTAATGAGGACAATGGCATTAAAACTACCGCAACATCGATTTGCAAGGCATCCCAATAATGCTCTAAAAATACCAGCACCGCACTGACAACCAGCGATACCAGCATCAAAAATGCCAGCACTAATATCAGACCAAACGATAATAAGCGCGTACGTATCACTACCCAAATACTAGATTGACGTGTTTTTGGTACTTGCCAAATTTCGTCCAGACTTTCTTTCAATTCTGCAAAAACGCTGGTCGCACCAATCAATAACAATACGCTGGCAATGATGGTCGCCATACGCCCATCCTCCGGGTTACGTGCACCAGCCAACAGCATCTGAATCGTCTCGGCACTATTGTGACCTACCAGGCCTTGCAGCTGACTAAATATCTCGCCCTGAGCCGCTTGTTTGCCATAAAAGAAGCCTGCAATTGCCAACACCAATACCAAAATCGGCGCCATAGAAAACAAGGTGTAAAACGCCAAGGCGGCACCTTTACTTGCCGCTCTATGGTTTATCCATTCTTTTATAGAAAGAAAAATGACTTTAATCATTTTTTTGATCAAGGAGGAATTGGGATTTACTAATTGATTATAAGTTTGCTCGGACATGTTCTCAAATTGTTTCATTTTTTGGATTTTTTGATGATGCTTTAATTTAGTTGGAATATGTTTATTTTCATAAAAAAATTAAAAATTTGTGTGCGTTAGCGAACAGAGTATCAACATGGCTAAAGGCATGATTAAGTCACCAGTGGGGCTGAATTTTAATGATCTGAATAAGATCAAAACCATTAACAAGACCAGCCTCTCTAAAGCACGGATGGACGTCATTTATAGATAGTGCTCCATTGTGCTGATCGATTTACGTACTCATAAAATCAAAGGACATGTCATGAAAAAATTATCCACAGGACTATATTGGGGTGCAACCGGCGCACTGTTAATCTTACTGGCTGGGTGCAATAAGCCAACCGATGTTGCCGGTAGTTCAGCACCGGATATCTCTGTCGGTACGCAAGTTGACGATACTGTTGTCAGCGCCAAAGTGTCTTCTGCTTTATTAGCTGACAATGAGGTAAAAGCGTATGACATTAAAGTAGCTACTCGTAAAGGCGAGACAATGTTAAGCGGCTTTGTTGATAGTCAAAGTCAGATTGATCACAGCGTTGCGATTGCGAAAAATGTAGAAGGTGTTAAGTCTGTCGATAATAAATTAATGCTGAAAGAATCAAGAACCATCGGCAATAAAATTGACGATGGCGTTATCACCGCAAAAGTGAAATCTGCCTTGATCGCTGATGCCTCTATTAAAAGTTTAGATATTGCCGTGATCACTAGCAAAGGTGACGTTCAACTCAGTGGTTTTGTCGATAGCGATACACAAATTGTGCGTGCAACCGAAGTAGCCAAAACGATTGAAGGCGTACAAAAAGTAACTAATCAGATGAGTATAAAAAAGTAATTTGATTAGGTAATCAGTTATCGTGCCAGGCGGATGCCAGAGAACTGCCAACAAGTATGCGCAGGGAAAAAATTACGATAACTAGCTCTGAGGTGGTTTATTGGTGTAGCACATGAGCCACCTCGCAATACATATTGATTGACCATAAATTTACCGTTGTACTCACCAACGGCATCTGTTTTTGCGCGAAAGCCAGGGTAGGGAGCATAACTTGATTGTGTCCATTCCCATACATCACCAAACATCTGCTTTAGCTCATGCGCAGACAACGGATTGTGAAGATCCTGATCGGGCATAGGATGAAATAATCCGCTGTCAGAAAAATAGCCTTTTAACGGCAAGTTCTCAGCGGCATTCTCCCATTCAGCCTCCGTCGGTAGTCGTGCGTCTGCCCAACGAGCATACGCATCGGCTTCAAAATAAGATATATGTACGACGGGTTGATCAGGATTAAGTGGAACTAGTCCGTTCAAGGTGAATTCATTCCAAGCATTACTTTCTTGCACCCAATATAAAGGGTGATGGCGATCTTGTGCTTTAAGCCAATCCCATCCTTCTGATAACCAATATTGCGCTTGCTGATAACCACCCTCAGCAATAAATTGAGCGTATTCGCTATTGGTCACTAAACGTGAAGCCAGTTGATACGCTTGTAAATAAACCTGATGTCGTGGTGTCTCGTTATCAAAGAAAAATTCCGTATTTTCTAACTTATTTTCTGAGCTATTACGACCTATTTCAACAAGTCCAGCATCAAAATTACACCATACTAAATCCTGTGTGGCTTTTGGCAATTTAGTCGGTAATTTATTCGGTAGTTCAGCTGACTTGGAGGTATTTTTATAACCAGGGAATAAAGGGTTGAGTGAGAGTAAATATTTAATATCGGTTAGCATCAATTCTTGATGTTGTTGCTCATGATGCAGTCCCAGTTCTATCATTTGCAATAGGGCTTGGTTATCGATATTGGACACTAATAATGCTTGAATCCGTTGATCGACATTAGCGCGATAATCGATGACTTCATCCAAGCTGGGGCGAGTTAGCATACCGCGTTGCGAACGAGGATGCTTGTCACCGATGGCGTTGTAATAGGAATTAAACAGAACACGAAAGGCTGGATGATAGGGCGTAAATTTTAGCTCCCAAGGCTCTAACACAAAGGTTTCAAAAAACCAGGTGGTATGCGCCAGATGCCATTTAATTGGACTAGCGTCCGGCATAGGCTGCACGCAACAATCTTCTGCTGAGAGTGGTGCAGCCAGAGACATCGTTTGATTACGGATTGAGGTGTAATTATGATGTGAATTGGTAGATATCATTGGCCGGACGATTAGTGGTTGAACTGATTGAATTGATGGAATATAAATTGTATTGACGAATTAGCAGAAATTTTAAATTTTTTTACAGTGATTTTTGATGAAAATTTTAAGGTCTGGCCAGCATCACGGCGAATAAATTATTCTCATCAGTCCACATCTGAGAATGTTTAAATCCGCCTTGCGCCAAAAGATCTATAAATGCTTCGGGTGTATATTTGTAGCTGTTCTCTGTATGGATTTTCTCACCGGTTTTAAAATGACGGTTACCGCCACGCCACGATACTTGAGTGTCCTCGATTGCCTCCAGATGCATTTCAATACGTGACTCGTCCATATTGAAAAGTGCAAGATGTCGCCATTGATTCAGCTTGAAATCACTTGCGATAAGACGATTGATATGATTTAACACATTGAGATTAAATGCCACCGTAACGCCTGCTGCATCGTCATAGGCAGCTTCCAGAATTGCACTATTTTTTCTTAAATCGACACCAATCAATAATGCGCCGTCGACATCAATCAATGTTCGGATACGGGTTAGCAAAGCCAATGCGTCTGGTCGATCAAAATTGCCAATAGACGATCCTGGATAAAATACTAAGCGTTTTCCCATAGGTAAATCGTCTGGTAATGCTACGTCAGAGGTAAGATCAGCTACTACTGGACGGATATCAATTTCTGGGAACTCTTGTCGCAAATTACGGACTGAGTCGACCAAGAAATCGGATGCAATATCAACGGCAATAAATCTGGCAGGATGAATAGATCGGAACAAATGACGAACTTTTTCGCAACTGCCGGCACCTAATTCAATAATAGTCCGGTCTTTTCCAACGGCTTGTGCGATTTGTTCGCTACAGCTGGCCATGATGGATTGCTCTGTTCTCGTCAGATAATATTCAGGCAAACGCGTAATCGCTTCAAACAGTTCGCAGCCTTTTGTGTCATAAAAATATTTTGGTGAAATCTGTGCAGATGGCTGACTTAGCCCCTCTATGATTTCGATACGTTGCAGATTTTCTATATCAGACATGGCGGTTTTAAGATTCATGTTTTTTAGAACCCTGTTTTAAGAGCCACATTTTAGCTTCGTTTTTTTCTCACGCATCGTCATAAATTCTTCAGCCGCTGTCGGGTGAATGCCGATTGTTTTATCAAAGTCTGCTTTGGTTGCTCCCATGCGGATTGCGACTGCGAGTCCCTGGATAATTTCTGGCGCATCGGGACCGATCATGTGTGCGCCCAGTATTTTTTGGGTATTGGTATCGACAATAAGCTTCATCAATGTTCGCTCATGATTACCGGATAAGGTATTTTTTAGTGGTTTGAAGTTACTACTGTAGACATCGATTTCTTCATATTGATCGAGCGCGTCTAATTCACCTAGGCCAACAGTTCCCACAGGAGGCTGACTGAATACGGCAGAAGGAACAATACTGAAATCGGGTAAGCTTGGAGTCGGGCCAAACAACGAGTTCGCCAACGCAGCGCCCTCGCGAATTGCCACAGGAGTAAGGGCAATGCCATTGGTCACGTCGCCAACTGCAAAAATATGTGGGACGCTGGTACGCGACGTATGATCAACGCGCACGCCGCCCGCTATGACATCGACACCAATCTTCTCTAAATGCAGATTGTCAATTTGTGGAATTCGGCCAGTCGCATACATGACAGTATCGAACATAAGATGGCCGTGATCACCTTTGTCCATATTGACCTTGATTAGTCCATCGTCTTGCTTAATCAATTCGCTTACTGTGCTATTAAGTACAATCGTGATTCCCTTTTTACGCATTTCCTCTTGCAGATGTAAGCCAAGATCGGGATCAAAACCACGTAGTATCTGCTCGCCTCGATAAGACAGAGTCACCTCTGCACCAAGCGCGTTAAAAATACCTGCAAATTCGACCGCGATATAACCTCCGCCGACAATTAAAACTTTCTTTGGTAGCTCGGCCAGTTCAAAAGCTTCGTCCGAGGTAATGGCATATTCAATTCCAGGGATTGATGGACGGTAAGGTCTGCCACCAGTTGCGATCAAAATATATTTTGCACGGATACGCTGACCATTCACCTCAACAGTATGATCGTCAACAAAATGCGCACGACCGTTTAGCACACTCACACCAGAATTATTTAACAAGTCCTGATAAATCCGACTAAGACGATCAATTTCTTTGTCCTTAGCGGTAATTAATTTTTTCCAGGAAAAAGTTGGCTTAGAAATTGTCCAGCCGTAGCCCTCTGCATCGGAGAAATCATCAGCGAAATGTGAGGCATAAACTAAGAGTTTCTTGGGAACGCAACCTCGGATAACGCAGGTGCCACCGTAACGGTCGCTTTCTGCAATTGCGACTTTCACGCCATGACTTGCTGCGACACGTGCGGCCCGAACACCGCCGGAACCGCCACCAATCACAAAAAAGTCAAAGTCAAAATCAACATTGCTCATGGAATTCCTTTCGTCTTAAAACGGATTTGAACGATCCATACAGTAGTTGATTTCACTATCAGCCATTATTCTTGGATCAGTCAGGAGAAAATCTTGGCAATAACAAGGAAGTCTATTTTTAAAACGGAAAATGCGCACGTCACATCCAGCAAACAACCTGTGAGCGTTTATTTGCATATGCTTATTCCGGGATGATTATAAACGGCTTAGATTAATGTCACATGACAAGAGAATATTCTCGAAGAGATCGAGAATATTTTTGAGGAGTGTTGAATAGATTGTCGTCAATCAATCACGGCGTGGCAGCATCCTGATCAGAGTATTATCCTTAATAATATAATGATGAAATAGGGCAGCTAAGGCATGTAGTCCAATCAAAAAATATCCTATTGTTGCGGCTGTTTCATGCACTTCCTTGATTAACCCTGCTGTCGATTTATTTTCTCCAATTAACATTGGTATTTGCAAACCGAAAAATGGGACTGTTTTCCCTTTCGCACTGAGTATCAGCCATCCTGCGATTGGCATGCCTATCATTAGGACGTAGAGCGCAATCTTCATTAATTTGGCGAGCATTTTTTGCCAATTGGCTGGCTCAGGAGTAATTATCGGTGCTGTCTGAATCGCTTGAATTATGACGCGCACCAATGCAAACAACAAGACCGACATACCTAGCATATAGTGCCAGGTCTTCATTGCGTCCCGCTCTTGACTTCCTTTCGGGAATATATCGCGCAGTTCCATACAGGCGTACACGGCCACAATCAAGATCAACATAAACCAGTGCAGTCCAATCGACAGCGAACCGTAGTTCGAATTGTTATTGCGTAATTTCATACATACTCTTTTTTAGTAGGTTAAAAATATTCAAAGATAAATTTGATTTTTGAATCAAACTCCTCTGGGAGAGAGAAATTTGGTTGCAACGACGAACAAGGTCAACAGCATATTGACACTGATCAGCATCAGCAATAAAACACTGGATGGTGGGGACAAAAAATGGAATAACTGACTCATAAAGGGTACAAATAGGGCTAGTCCCAGCATGGTTACTCCTGAGGCGATCACCCACCATAATGCAGGATTGGGTAACTTTAATGAGGCGAAAAAAGGTAATGATGAGGATCGGTTGATCAAGATCAACCAAATGTCACCAACAATCATTGCTGAAAAAGTTAAAGCTCTGGCTTGCTCAGTATGAAGTCCTAATTGCGTAGATCCCATATAAACTGCTACTAAGATAAGTAACAAAAAAACGCCTTGCTGTAGCCCCATCATGAACAACGGCCTATCGAATATTTTCGCCTTTGTAGAGCGTGGAGGGCGGTTCATTACATTCGCTTCCTCTTGCTCCGCCTCAAATACAATCGAACAGGTTGGATTAATCATCAATTCAAAAAAAACGATATGTACCGGCAACCAGATCAAGGGCCATCCCATCATTACGGCCAGTATCGACATGCCTGCTATCGGGATATGTGCGGCAATGACAAATACGACGGCTTTCCGTACATTATCAAAAATCCGGCGCCCTAAAGAAATCGCCGCCACAATAGAACTGAAATCGTCATCGAGTAACACCAAGGCGGATGCCTCTCGCGCGACATCCGTGCCTCGTCCGCCCATGGCGATACCGATATGAGCTGCCTTTAGCGCGGGTGCATCGTTCACGCCATCACCCGTCATGGCTACAATTTCTCCGATATTTTTTAATGCGACGACGAGCCTTAATTTTTGTTCTGGTTGTATTCGACAAAATACGTTGATTGAATTCGATGATTCGCTTTGTAAGCACTGCTCCAAGTCAATATCGCTCATCGTCTCTAATTCTGATCCTGTAATGGCGCCCGACGTAACGTCCAGTCCACTTTGCATTGCTATACTAAGTGCTGTCGCTGGATAGTCACCGGTAATCATAATCACACGAATGTCAGCAGCATGACATTCCGTAACAGCCTTCCTGACGCTAGGTCGCAGGGGATCAGCCAGAGCGATTAATCCGGTTAGCTGAAATTTAAAATCATGTTGAATTTCGGGCAGGTCGCCACGCCGGAAGCTTGCTTTGGCCACGGCGAGTACGCGTAGTCCTTGCTTTGCAACCTGATTAACCTGAATGTTAATCTGTTGCGTCGCGCTTTCCGATAGATGGCATAAATCAATGATTGCTTCAGGGGCACCTTTTGCTGCGATCACATAATCCACAAGATCAGGGGATTGCCACACGCGTGACATTGCAAGCAATTCAGGTGACAGAGGATAGTCCTCAATTAAGCTCCAATTTGCGTGTAGATGTTCGGTTCCACGCAGAGCGATTTTTCCAGTTTCGTTAATAGCTTTCTCCATCGGATCAAATGGATTTCTATGACTCGATAGGATGGCAAATTCCAAAGTTTCATGGAACTTCTCTGGAAACTGTTCTGGTTTCAAGGACTGTATGTCATTAAATTGCTGTACTAGATCTTGTTCGTCAGTCCCTTGTGCAGGAAGAATGATCTGGGACAAAGCCATGCGATTTTCAGTCAAGGTGCCAGTTTTATCGACGCACAGAACAGTCGTCGCACCTAGCATCTCAATTGCAGAAATACGTCGTGCTAAGACACGCTTCTTTGCGATACGCCAAGAGCCGATCCCTAGAAAAATCGTCAGAATCAAAGGTAATTCTGCGGGCAATAATGACATTGCTAAGGTCAATCCCGCTAAAATTCCGGTCATCCAGTCGTTGCGGGAGATGCCATACCATGCCATCAAAAAGAGAACCAGAGCGATGCTCGATAATGCGATGACTTTGACAGCGTGCTGAGTCTCAGTTTGGATTCGACTTGGCTCAGTTTCCAATGTAAATAAGGCATTGCCCACACGTCCAAGCGCGGTATTGCCAGCAGTTGCCACTACTTGTGCCTTGCCGGTACCCTGCACCACCAAAGTTCCTGAGTAGATAGAGGGGTGATCATCGCCACCAGGCGCCAGCACGTCTTCGCTGAACGGCTCGCTCGCCAATTTTCTAACGGGAATAGATTCGCCACTTAACAGAGACTCATCAACGGTCAGACCTTGACTTTCGATAAGAAAGGCATCTGCCGGAATACGGTCACCTTCAACTAGTAAGATGATGTCTCCCGGAACAACATCTCGTCCTGGAACTCTCTGTTGTGTAGAGTTGCGTAAAACAAGTGCCTGTGGACTAGAAAGATCTCGCAACGCCTCAAGAGCACGTTCACTTTTTTTCTCTTGAGAAAAGCTCATTCCTATAATGATGAAGACGGATCCAAGCAAGATCGCGGCATCTTCTATATTACCCAAGACCAAATAGATAGCTCCACAGGCAATCAATAAAACAAACATGGGCTCGCTAACGATTGTCCACGCGATCGCTTGAAACGAGCGCGGCTTAGCTGACGGTAAATCGTTCCATCCATTTGTGCGCAATTTTTTTACTACATCATCGGTACTTAGGCCGCTAGTCGAATTGGTTGCGATAGCCATGAGTTTTCTTTCCTAACATTGATGCACCGCATAAGAGAGAGCATTCTTGATATAAAAAATGCGAATGAAAACACATCTTTAGGTAAGACCGGCTCGAACCCAGATTTTCTAGTAGTACATCTACAATTGTCTTTATAGCGTCGGCACGCAAATCACGATGGTGTTATTGCTCTCAACATCGTACGCTTTTAGGGACTCTATGAGGCGATAGCGATCCAGCCGAAAATCCAGATTCAATATAGTGTTGGGCTATATTTTGGTTTGCTCGGTACCGAACAAGCTTGATTGATGAGTCTGCATTATGAATCTTCATTGCGAAGATAATCGTGTCATAAAAAATCTGAGTAACGCTTGATCTAGCTCAAGTAATCTAGTGTTAGGAATTGGCATCCTAGGACAATTGGTCTAAGGTAAAGTCTAAGGCTGAATTGTGTTTGGAAGGCGAATGTGATGTTGGAATAGGTCGAACTATGATTTAGACAAAATACGCGGTGTCATTCATCTGTTTCGCAATTCAATAAAGTCAATTTAAAAAATTAAAACTCAGTTACACAGTAGTAGGCACTGCTAACACTGACTTCAAAACACCCGTTTTAAGTTACACATAATCTTTATTTCAATGTTAACAGTTCCTAATTTTAAATTAGAAGTACCAGCGATTTAAACTTTTGTGCTAACTACATTGCCGGTTGGTGTCACACCTTGCAGATTTTTTTCTATATTGGTTAGAAAACTGCTCAGAGTTGCGCTGCTACCTGATTGACCATCTGCCGCCAGTAAATTTGTGAAGCTTTGTTTAAGTGCGTCGATAGCAGAATTAGATGATCCTGATGTGCTTGTTCCTGTGCTGGTAGAGTCCGAGGTGTCAGTACTTGAGGAGGATAGTTGTTGTATCAGATTTTGTATGCCGCCTTCAAGCTTGCTGATCCCGCCGCCGCCATGATGATGATGTCCACCGCTACCAGAACCTGATATTGCGCTGCTGGGATCTGTGCCTGAGTCCGAGCTTGAGGACGATGTGCTTGAGCTTCCTGAGCTAGATTGTGATTGAAGCGCCGCAAATAAACTCTGTGCAAATGCAGCTAATGCCTGCTGTGGATCTTGTGCCGATGTTGCGTCCGAGGTGCTAGAAGTACTAGAGTTACCAGAAGTTGACGAAGTAGCTGATGTACCAGATGTGCCTGTGCTATCCGTAGTAGCGGTACCGCTGATGCCAAGCTGCGCTAGCGCTTGAGTCAGGGCGGATGCAAATTTGCCACCGCCACCACCGCGAACTCGTCCACCGTCTCCGTCACGATCGACGGTAGGCGTTGCGGAGTTGATTGCTGAGACATTGGATGTTTGTAAAGCTGAAAGAGGCGATATGTTTCCACCAATTGACGATATAGACATGATCTTTTCCTTTATTCAATAATTTATACGTGAGTAAATACATCGCTAAGCACGCCGTTTAATACAGCACCAAGAAGACCCTGGGGCATCTTGTATGTATATCGATTTTTACGGTGATTTAAATCGAAGAATAAGGGGGATTTTTCAATTGATTTGTATCTCTAAGTAGGGATTTAGTTACGTTTTCAAGTAAGTGTAACAATGTACTGTTTTAAGATAAATTCCGTTTGGATTTAATTTTTTATTGAAACATCTGTGAAGTCTTTCAAACACTTCGTGTTGGAAATTCGCTTTGTAGCATAACGATCTTCGTCACCACTTGGAGCAGATTTTCAAAAAATTCTTCAGGAGCATTTAGTGATGTCGGACTAAACGCTGACAATCGGGAGTTCAAGTTCAATTAATTTGAATCGCTTCCAAAAATCTTATCCCAGAAAGCGTTTGTTACACCAAAGTGGCTGATTTTTTTTGATGGATGATGATGCACTGCGTGCCAACGTTTACGTCGAAGTAACCAAGCATAATTCGCTCGCCAATGGTGTGTTGCATGATGTGTGATTGTGTATAAAAGATAGCCAGTCAGCAGGCCAAAGGTAAGAGACGATGCTCGCCATAAATCAGCTATCACTAAAGTCGGTAAAAAAACCAATCCAAATATAAGCATGGCACTCAAGATCGTCGGTGTACAAATTAAGGCTGTCGGACGTTGATGGTGTTCTTGATGCCATGTACTAAAAGGGCGTAAACCATGCAGCACAAAACGATGCAATACGTATTCGATAAAAGTCCAGCTTAGTAAACCAGTGAGTATAAAGGTGATTGTTTTTAAAAATTGTTCTGATGGACTTAATGTAATCAGAAAAGTCGCCATCAAGATAGATGTAATGCTGTAGAAAATAAAATCAACGCGGTACGCTAGCTTGCTTTGTTCCAGGCTAAAAATTTGCATGTTGATCCTAATTATTGACTAAATAGTTATCAATAATGATCGCGATTATACGACGGGTCTGTACGTTGTCGAACATACAATAAGCAAGATCAGGTATAGGCTTAGCTTGAATTGTTATTTTGTATCCTGCTAGGTCAAAAGCGTTTTGGCATATTTCAGCCAAGTCATTGCCACTCCAGGTTTTTAGTCCATCGCGGAAGGTTCTTGATATGAATCCACCTAAGTCAAGCGTGTTAACGATTAACGGCGGGTCTTCCAGCATCAAGTTCGCTTTATTTGAATCTGGATCAGATTTGCGTAGAGTTTTCTATGGACAGTTAGAAGGGATAGGGCAGGCAACTGGCCGCTTTATATCCAAAGGTCTGGCACCCGAGGATAACTTCACTCATACGGCCCATCTCCCTGACTATACCAACGCAATTAGCTTACTCATGGCGTGGCAGCAAAAACGGATTGATCCCGCAAGTTTGACCGCAGTAGGGCATCGCATTGTGCATGGTGGATCTGACTATTGGGAGCCACAAATCATCAACTTAACGATGATTAAAACCTTGTTGCATATGAGTCCGTTTGATACTGAACATTTGCCAGAAGAAATTTTACTGGCAGAGGCCTTCCATCGTCGCTTCCCTCAATTGCCCCAGATCGCGTGCTTTGATACGGCGTTCCATCACGATATGCCACGTATGGCGCATCTGTTGCCGATTCCGCGGCGGTATCAGGACAAAGGTGTGCAGCGTTATGGCTTTCATGGATTATCTTGTGCTTTTTTGATGGAGGAATTAGCACGACTTACTGACCACGCCACAGCACAAGGCCGGATAGTGCTAGCGCATCTTGGTAACGGCGCTAGTGTGACTGCGGTACAAGGCGGTAAAAGTATCGATACCAGCATGGGATTTACACCAAGTTCTGGTTTGCCGATGGGCACACGTTCTGGTGATCTTGACCCTGCATTAGTGTGGTACCTAGTGCGCACAGAAAAAATGGCGATCAAAGATTTTTATCATATGGTGACGCACGAATCAGGTCTGCTGGGTGTATCAGAAATCAGTTCCGACATGCAGGTTTTGATTTCTAAAGAACTAAATGATGTTCGTGCCGCTGAGGCTATTGGCCTATTTTGCTACCAAACTAAAAAAACACTCTGCGGCTTAATCGGTGTACTGGAAGGATTGGATACTTTGGTTTTTTCAGGCGGTATTGGTGAAAATTCAGCAGAAATCCGGGCCAGAATTTGTAGCGGATTAGGCTTTTTAGGCATAGAAATTGATCCTATCAAAAATGCCGCCAACAACGAAGTTATCTCTTCTGAGAGTAGCGCAATCACGGTGCGTGTGATTAAAACAGATGAAGAATTAATGATCGCCAAAACTGTTTTTCGAATGTTAGATAAGCATCAAAATACTGCTAAAACTCCTCATAGCATTTCCACCGGCGCCCCTCCAGTTACTTTTACTAAAGATAACAATGAAACCAATTGAGTCTGAACAAGTTCAAGGTACAAAAAATCAGCCCTTAGAGCCAGTGCTTTTAAAAAAGATGCAGGAATACTGGGCGGCGGCTAATTATCTCTCTGTCGGACAAATTTATCTCTACGATAATCCTTTGCTCAAGTTGCCTTTAGAGCTTGGACATATTAAGCCGCGATTGTTGGGGCACTGGGGTACGACGCCGGGACTTAATTTTATTTATGTGCATTTAAATCGTGTGATTAAACAAGATGATTTGAATATGATTTACGTCACCGGTCCCGGGCACGGAGGCCCGGGCTTAGTTGCGAATGCCTATTTAGAGGGAACGTATAGCGAGGTATATCCCGTCATTACACAAGATGAAGATGGCTTAAAACGGCTCTTTAAACAATTCTCTTTTCCTGGCGGTATACCTAGCCATGTCGCGCCAGAAACACCGGGGTCGATTCATGAGGGAGGCGAGTTGGGCTATTCACTCTCACATGCGTATGGCGCTGCGTTCGATAATCCTGATTTGATTGTTACTTGTGTGGTCGGCGATGGCGAGGCAGAGACTGGTGCGTTGGCAACTAGCTGGCATTCGAATAAATTTTTAAATCCTGTATGTGATGGAGCCGTGCTGCCGATCTTGCATTTAAATGGATACAAAATTGCAGGGCCAACGGTACTTGCACGGATTCCGCAGGATGAGTTGCAGGCCTTATTCCAAGGCTATGGTTACACTCCGTATTTTGTCGAGGGCGATGATCCAGAAACCATGCATCAATTGATGGCAGCCACGTTAGATACGGTAATCGCCAGCATCAAAGCAATTCAATTGGATGCGCGTACTAATGGTTTTACACAGCGCCAGCGCTGGCCGATGATTATTTTGCGCTCCCCCAAAGGTTGGACTGGCCCTAAGTTTGTAGACGGCAAACAAGTAGAAGGGACTTTTCGCTCGCATCAAGTACCGATTGGCGATATGAGTCATGCTGATCATGTAGCGATTTTAGAAAAATGGATGCAGAGCTATCAACCCGAAGAGTTGTTTGATGCAAGTGGAAAACTACGCGCCGATTTAGCTCAGCTGGCGCCCAGCGGTAACCAGCGCATGAGTGCCAATCTGCATGCGAATGGAGGCATACTCTTACGCGATTTGCAGATGCCAGACTTTAGGGACTATGCGGTTGATCTACTTTATCCCGGTGCTATTGATGTTGAGTCTACTGCGGTACAGGGCAAATTTATCCGCGATATTATCAAAAGTAATCCGACTAATTTCCGGGTATTTAGCCCGGACGAAACTGCCTCTAATCGCTGGGCTGCCATATTTGATGTGACTAATCGTTGCTCTACCGCCGAGGTCATTGCGATTGACGATCATGTCGCCGCCGATGGCCGGGTGATGGAAATGTTAAGTGAACATCAATGTGAGGGGTGGTTGGAGGGCTATCTGCTGACGGGGCGGCATGGATTTTTTTCTTGTTATGAAGCCTTTATCCACATCGTTGATTCTATGTTTAATCAACATGCAAAATGGCTTAAAACGGCAAATCATATCACTTGGCGAAAACCAATCGCATCACTTAATTACCTGTTGTCGTCTCACGTATGGCGGCAAGATCATAACGGCGGTAGTCACCAAGACCCGGGGTTTATCGACCATGTAATGAATAAAAAAGCCGAAGTGATCCGAGTCTATTTGCCGCCAGACGCCAATACCTTGTTGTCCGTTACTGATCACTGTCTGCGTAGCCGTAATTATGTGAATGTGATCGTTGCGGGCAAACAGCCAGAACCGCAATGGCTGACGATGGAGGCTGCAATTTTGCATTGCAATGCAGGGATCGGCATTTGGGATTGGGCCAGCAACCATACCGATCAAGAGCCGGATTTGGTCATGGCTTGCGCAGGGGATGTACCGACTATAGAAACCTTGGCTGCCGTTAAATTGCTATGGGAATTTTTTCCAGAAATAAAAATCAGAACCATCAACGTGGTGGACTTGATGAAGTTACAGCCAGACAGCGAGCATCCACATGGATTAAGCGATCAGGATTTTGACGCCTTATTCACGTCGGATAAACCGATTGTTTTTGCTTATCACGGCTATCCGACCTTAATCCATCGTCTGACTTATCGCCGCACTAATCATCACAATTTGCATGTACGCGGTTTCAAAGAGGAGGGCACAACCACGACGCCATTTGATATGGTGGTGTTAAATGAGATGGATAGATTTCATTTATTTGAGCTGGCAATTATGCGGCTACCACAACTGACCTCAAAGATCGCCGGGGCCAAACAGTTTGTGCGTGACAAACTGACCGCGCATAAGCAATACATAGATGTGCACGGTGAGGACTTACCCGAGATTAGACATTGGCGCTGGATGGAGGTCAGTACATAAACAGGCTTTTGCGTTTGCTACCGCGTTTGTTATCCGGTATCGAACGGTAGTGCCAAAGGCTACATTTCGACGCTAAGCATAGTTTAGCTAAATATATACTCCTAAATAGTATATTTAAGTTGTCCATAGAATCAGTGGGTAATAGGTCAATTTTTTAAACAATATTGGGGAGTATATGTTTTTTATTGAATAGGACTTGAGTGGAATTGCCTCCGCAAGGCGTATAGGAGAACAATACTTTAATACCCGATGTTCCAATAGAGATTGCAGCGCAACTGAGGCGGTTTTGCTTCATTCCTAAAAAAATAGGCGAGTGAAATAGCTCACTTTGCTTTAAGCAGTTCTCTTTGCTCTATACAAAGCTTTAAACGTTCAATAAACCATTGTCCCGCTGGTCCCGGTGGTGCGGCAGTCGGATAGACCGCTGACATCGGCAGCTTAAAGCCATCTTGCGGCGTATCTTCCATATTCAAAACAAGCAAAGCGCCAGATGCCAGATCCTGCTCAATCATATGTAGCGGCATGCTGCCCCATCCAACGCTGTTGAGGAGAAAGGCATGTTTGGCGGACAGGTCTGCCAAACGCCAGGTCTGTGGAGATATCACGCCATAATCATGTCCAGCCATTAAATCGGAACGATCGGTCAGAACCAGCTGGATATGTTTTTCCAACGCTTTCTTAGGAATAGGTCCGCTCATTGTTTTACCCAACAAGGCCAAGGGATGAGTCGGCGCTGCGACCATCAATAAAGACATTTCCGCCAGACGTGTGCTTGTCAATGACGGAAAAGTGATAGGCAAGGAGGCCAAAATACCTAAGCTACAGCGTTCGTCCATAACAGGCTGGTAAGCAGCGCCCAGACCCTCAACATACAGCCGCAAAGGGGTATAAGGGAATTGCCTGGAGAAATCCTTAGCGACCTCGGCGATCATCACCGTAGGAAAAAAAACATCTACTACCACCGATAGTTCGGGTTCTAGCCCAGATGCCATCAGCTTGGCGCGCGCTTTCAGTGTATCTACACCAGCGACGATATTGCGTGCGTCGGCCAATAGCAGCATGCCTTCTGCTGTGAGCTTGGGATATCTGCCCGAGCGATCAAAAAGAACCACGCCGATTTGCTCTTCCAGACTATTTACCCAGCCGCTGACGGCGGATTGAACCCGGTTGAGCTTGCGCGCCGCAGCAGAAAAACTGCCTTCATCGACAGCGGCAACAAAGGTTCTGAGTTGGTCTAGCGACACGCCGTCTAGCATATATCCTCCTAATGTATCTCAAATATAGATGGTATCCATCTCAATATATCATCTTCTCAGCTATTCACAAAAAGCAGATGATGCGGAACATGTCCTATCAACCCCAAAAACACTAAAGGTTTAATCATGAAACTCTTACATCTTGATTCCAGTATTCTCGGCGCATATTCAGTTAGCCGTCAGTTGTCTTCCGCCATCGTCGCGCGCGAAGTCGCTTTGCATCCAGATATCCAAGTTATTTATCACGACCTTGCTTTGGACCCCACTTTGCATTTATCGGGAGCACATCTGGCAGTCTGGCAGGGCGGCGCGGTCGAAGATGCTTCCCTTGTCGCTGATTTAGCCAAAGGGAGTGCTTATATAGAAGAACTGCTCGAAGCAGACATCATCGTAATCGGCGCACCGATGTATAACTTTTCTATCCCGACCCAACTGAAGGCCTGGATAGATAGGGTAGCGGTCGCAGGCAAAACATTTCGTTATGGCGCTAATGGTCCAGAAGGCTTGTTATCCAAAGATAAGAAAGTGTTTATCGCATCATCCCGCGGGAGTGTTTATGCTGCAGGCAGTCCTGCCGCGGCCCTAGAACATCACGACAGTTACCTGGCCGGACTACTTTCCTTCCTGGGTATTACTAATCTCAAGGTCATTCGCGCTGAAGGCTTGGCATTTAGTCCCGAAGCCAAAGAAGCTGCTATTAGTCATGCTCTGAAAGATATTGCTGCTATTGCTGACTAAGAACGACCATGACCTATTCCATCATCGGCTCTGGCAACGTCGGCGTTGCTCTTGCCCGTCAGTTTGTGCGCAGCGATATTGAGGTTTGTATCGCAAACGCGCGCGGCTCCGACTCACTTACTGCCCTCACAAATGAGTTGGGGAAAAGGTGATGCCAACGACCTTACAAGACGCACTCAAGGCCGAGGTTGTGATCTTCGCTGTCCCTTTTCGCGCCTATAGAAAAATTGCCAGTGTTATGGTGGACTGGAGCGGCAAGATTGTGATCGATGCGATGAATGCGCGCGATCTTACGCCGGAAGAGTTAAGCGGGAGAGAATCCAGCGATATCCTTGCGCTGGCATTGCCGGGAGCAAAGGTGGTCAAAACTTTCAATCAACTTCCTGCTGCGTTGTTGGGTAGTGACCCGTTCCAACCAAGTGCTCGGCGCAATCTGGTCGCTTCCCGCTGCATTGAATGCGAACACCCGCCGAAAACTATTTTTCTTCAAGGGCGCGAGTCTGAATATTGATGGTCAGATCGTTCCACAACAATCCGCGATTGAAGTGCGCGGTACCAGCACCGTCGAGCTGATTAACGGCTCAGAACCAAGCGAAATATTAATGCTGCAAGGCACTCCGATTGGTGAGCCAGTTGCGCAGCATGGCCTCTTTGTGATGAATTCCGATGAAGAGCTCCGACAGGCCTACGCTGACTACCGCCGTACGCAGTTTGGTGGTTGGCCCTGGCCAAGCAATGCTCCCGTTCACGGATCTGAGCAGAGAGATTCGCTCGTCACGCTAATGGGCGTGTTGAGCTTGTTTTACAACCGGATTTGCAATTAGATATATCTCAAAAATAGATGGTTTGTATCGCAATATCCCGGCTTCTCAGATCTATTTGCGAGCAGTACGATTACATCAGCTTGTTTCGCGCTCTGCGATTTAAGTATCTTTTTTAAACTACAAGGAAATTATCATGACTTATTCCATCATCGGTTCAGGCAAAGTTGGTACCGCACTTGCTCGTCACTTCGCCCGCACTGGCATCGACGTCGTTATCGCGAATACCCGTGGCCCAGACACACTTCAGTCATTAGCAAAAGAACTTGGCGAAAAAGTGACGCCAGCAACAGTACAAGACGCGCTTAAAGCGGACATCGTTATTTTTGCGATTCCATTTCTGGCACATCGCCAAATTGCACGCGAAGTGACTGACTGGGACGGTAAGATCGTCATCGATACGATGAATCCTTATGGCGTGCCGATGGAGGAGTTGGGCGGACTTGCGTCTTCTGATGTGTTGGCAGCGGCGTTGCCAGGTGCTAAGGTAGTTAAGGCTTTCAATCAATTGCCTGCGGCGCTTCTGGCAAGCAATCCATCTCAACATGAGGGTCGCCGGGTTGTATTTGTATCGGGCAATGACGATGACGCTAGCGCGACTGTTGGACGACTTGCCGCACAGCTTGGCTTTGCTCCAATTTTGTTAGGTAAGGTGGCAGAAGGTGGACGTCTTTTGCAATTGACTGGACCATTACTGCTACAAAATCTGATCAAGCTTGGTTAAGCTTAGTTAATCTACATGCGTACCGGATACATGGCTAGCTGCTATTGATTTATCAGCGTCAATAGCAGTATCGTCTCGTGAACTACGTACGCTGCCGAACAGATGAGGTGTCTTCCTTAAGGCAATCTGAGGATAATTATTTAATCCTGAGAGATGTCGCGTTTTATGCCAACTACTGAGACACTCGTTGCCGCAATTGCTCAGCCTGCGCCTGGCCAACTTGTTCTTTCTGGTAGTTGGACCGCACGCGCCATTGGCGATATCGACCCGCATTTAGCGGCCTTGCTATTATCTGATGCCGTATTGGATCAATCGTCCGGTAAGCCTGCTGCTCAGCCCACAATTCAAATCGATGGTTCGCAATTAATTAGTATTGATAGCATCGGCATTTGGGTCTTACAGAGGCGCTTGCAAAGCTTCCGTGATCAAGGGGGCGTCATCCAGTTATCAGGATGGTCGCCGCAATATCAAAAAATGTGGGACATCGTCAGCCAGCAAAAACATGCTGCGCTACCAGTCTCGGTAAATTCTTCTTTTGTTGAACATATTGGGGAAAAAGCCGAGAGCGTATTGCAAGATAGTTTGGCATTGCTCAGCTTTGTCGGCGAAATCGCGATGACCTTTGCACGACTATTGCCGCACCCTCAACGCTGGCGCTGGCGACCGGTGCTGCACAATATTCAGCTTGCCGGATTTGAGGCATTGCCAATTGTTGGCATTACCTCTTTTTTATTGGGCATCGTAGTCGCTTATCAAGGCGCGGACCAACTCAAACATTACGGTGCCAATATCTTTGTGGTCGAACTGGTCGGCTATTCCATGCTGCGTGAATTTGCGCCTTTAATCACGGCCATCATTATTGCCGGACGTTCAGGCTCTTCTTATGCCGCGCAAATCGGCACTATGGTTGTGACCGAAGAAGTAGACGCAATGCGTACCATCGGCATCGTGCCGATTGATTTGCTGGTCATACCCAAAGTGATTGCCTTATTAATCGCACTACCTTTGCTCACCATTTTCGCCGATGTGATTGGGGTCTTGGGCGGCATGGTAATGGCAAGCTTACAGCTGGGTGTCGGTTTTCATGAATTTGCAGAACGATTTGGCACAGAAATTCCGCTAAAGACCTTATTAATTGGAGTTGGTAAAGCTGCTATGTTTTCAATTGCGATTGCAGTGATCGGCTGTTTTCAGGGCTTCCGCACAAAAGGCAATGCCGATAGTGTTGGCCGCCAGACTACACGTAGTGTAGTGCAGGCGATTTTTGTGGTGATTGTGTTGGATGCGCTGTTTTCCGTCATTTTTAATTTATTGGATTTGTGATGGAAGCACAAAATTTCTCAAAAATTCTTAGCGCTAATGAGGATAAGGCTGATAGCAAGCCTGACACAAACGTCAATAACAACGTCAATAACAACGCCAAGCCCGATAACATCATCGAGATGCGCAAGGTATGCACCCGATTTGGCAACAAGACAGTACACACAGATCTTGATCTGGATATCCGGCGAGGTGAGATTTTTGCAATTGTCGGCGGTAGTGGATCGGGCAAATCAACCTTGCTGCGCGAAATGATTTTGTTGCATAAGCCAGACTCCGGATCAATCAAAATTTTTGGAACCGACCTTGCCACTACATCGGACGAAGAGGCCAATCTATTACGCCAGCGTTGGGGTGTTATGTTCCAAAAAGGCGGCTTATTTAGCACGCTCAACGTGATTGAAAATATTGGCCTGCCTTTACGTGAGCACACCGTATTAGACGATCAAATCATTGATGAAGTCGCCGCGTGGAAATTATCTCTTAGCGGGCTGGAGCCAGACTCTGGCTCGCGGTATCCCTCTGAATTAAGCGGCGGTATGCTCAAGCGCGCGGCACTTGCGCGTGCTCTGGCGCTTGATCCTGAATTGCTGTTCCTAGATGAACCTACCGCAGGGCTAGACCCAGCTGGTGCAGCGGGTATTGACAGCCTAGTTCGAGACTTACACGCTTTATATAACTTAACCATTGTGATGATCACGCACGATCTGGATTTGTTGTGGCAAGTCACTGACCGGGTCGCTGTATTGGGTGAGGGCAGAGTGCTTGCTGTTGGCTCTATGAGTGAATTGTCCAAAATGGATCATCCGATTATTCGCCAATACTTTGATGGTGCACGTGGACGTGCGGCACAGCAACAGACAGGCCAGGAGCAAAAAAAACAGCAGCGAGTATCAAAAACAATGCAAACCGTAATTGAAGAAAGTAAAAAGGAAACATGATGGAAACAAAAGTCAATTACGCAGCAGTAGGTACATTTGTCTTGGCGCTTGGTGCGGCATTTATTGCGGGTATTTTGTGGTTGTCGGTCGGTTTAGGCAAGCAAAAACACTATGAAAAATATCTTGCGATTGTGAATGAATCGGTTGCCGGACTGAACGTTGATGCCCCTGTTAAATATCTGGGAGTCGATATCGGAAAAGTGAAAGATATCAAACTTGATCCGGCCAACCCGCAGCAAGTACTATTGCAATTTGCGATTGAGCAAGGCACGCCGATCAAAATCGATACCTTAGCGGTACTGAAGACGCAAGGATTGACGGGTATCGCCTATGTTGAGTTAAGCGGTGGTTCGCCCAATGCGCCAGTTTTGGTCGCTACCGGGCCAGATGAGTTGCCGGTGATCCGCACTAAACCGTCATTGGGTGCCCGACTAGAAAATGTGCTCAGCTCGGTACTGGCTAATCTTGATCGTACTGCCGCCAATATCAATGCGGTGTTAAACGATGAGAATCGCGCTGCGTTTACCAAAATTCTGGCGGATACATCAGCTGTCACCGGTACTTTGGCAGCGCAAAAAAATGCGATGAGCAGTGGTATCGCTAATGCGTCTAAGACGGCTGACAATGCAGCACGCGCATCGGCACAGCTTGATCCGCTGTTACAACGTATTTCCAGCAGCGCAGAGGCAATAGAAAAATTGGCGAAAGAGGCGACATCGGCCAGTATCAGCACTAAAAAAACAGTGGACGATGCCGGTTCTGCAGTACGCCAGATCAGCAATGACACGGTCCCAGAGTTAAATCGATTGCTGACAGAATTAGGGGACTTATCAAGCTCACTAAAAAGTTTAAGTGAGCAGACCAAACAAAATCCAAGCAGCTTGATACGTGGTCGCCAACCAGTTCCTTATGGTCCAGGTGAAGGACTGGGTGATAGATCACTAGGCAGTACTAAAGATGGCTCTGGCGAGAGTTTTGGCAAAAAAACGGGAGAGAAGAAAACACCATGATCAATTTAGCTAAACCAAAAACAGGTACGTCATTGCAATATCAATTCAGCAAACCCGCTTCGCATAAGGCTATTGGCTTAAGCATAAGTTTGGCTGTAGTGGCAATAGTGACATTGAGCGCCTGTTCCTCCCTATTGCCAGCCAATGTGCCACCACCGATGCTGTACTCTTTTGATGCGGTACAAACGAATGTAAACACCAAACCAATAGTGTCGCTACCAGCGAAATCTGCTAATGCCATAAGTGGACCAACATTAACTGTGAGTATCCCGCGTGCGGCCGCCGGTTTTGATACGCAGCAAATGATGTATATGCGCCAGCCGCATCTACTGGAATATTTTCGTGAAAGCCAATGGGTAGATATGCCTGCTGCTATGTTGTTTCCACTAGCGGTCAATGCGATAGAGCAGAGCGGGCGATTTGGTGCGGTAATGCAATCGCCTACCACCATCGTCAGTCAGTATCGGCTAGATTTAGAAGTGGTACGGCTACAGCAAGAATTTTTCAGCCAACCAAGCCGTGTTCACTTCACTTTACGTGCGCATTTGTCCGATACCGCAAGCCATAAAATCATCGCCTGGCGTGAGTTTGATACCAACGTCAATGCGGAGAGCGATAATTCCTATGGTGGCGTAGTGGCCGCAAATCAGGCGATACGTACGACGCTGATTGAGCTTGCCAGTTTTTGTGCTGATACGCTTAAAAACTCATCCGAATCGTCGGCTGAATCAGCGACAGTACCAGCTACACAATCAGCTGCTGGATCAGCTTTTAAGCGGCCAGCGCCTGATCGACGATAACTTGTGCCTCGTCCAGTATTTTTTGCAGATGCACATCGCCGAGAAAACTCTCGGCGTAGATTTTATAAATATCTTCTGTACCTGAAGGGCGGGCAGCAAACCAACCATTTGCTGTAATCACTTTTAATCCGCCAATGGCGGCATCGTTACCAGGTGCGCGGGTCAAAATGGCCTGTATGGTTTCGCCGGCTAAGCTGGTTGATTGCACTTGTTCTGGCGACAGTTTAGATAACTTGGCTTTTTGCTCGAAGCTAGCATACGCCTGCTTACGGTCAGCCACAGGCTCACCAAACTCATGGGTTAAATCGCTATACACATCGCCAAGATCATGTCCCATTTTTGCAGTGATTTCGGCTGCGAGCAAGGCTAAAACCATACCGTCTTTATCCGTCGTCCAGGCGCTGCCATCACGCCGGGCAAAGCTGGCGCCAGCGCTTTCTTCCCCCGCAAAAGCCAGACTACCATCGGCTAATCCTGCAGAAAACCATTTAAAGCCAGCGGGCACTTCAATTAATTGTCGCCCCAGTTTGGCTGACACACGATCAATCATCTGGCTACTGACGACTGTTTTTCCTACAGCAGAGTTTTTACTCCACTGAGGTCGGTGTTGAAACAAGTAATAGATAGCTACCGATAAATAATGATTGGTCGGCAATAGTCCCACTTTGGGCGTGACGATTCCATGTCTGTCGTGATCGGTGTCACAGGCAAAGGCAATATCAAAGCAATCCTTTAAGGCAGTCAGGTTATGCATGGCATAAGGCGAGGACGGATCCATGCGTATTTGCCCATCCCAGTCAACTGTGACAAAGCGGAATGTAGTGTCTACCAATGGATTCACGACGCTTAAATTGAGTTTGTAATGATCCGCAATCGCCGGCCAGTAATGCACACCGGCACCGCCGAGTGGATCAACACCCATATGGATATTCGCCTCGCGAATGGAGGTCATGTCGATCACATTCTCCAGATCGTTGATGTAGGCGTTTAGAAAATCGTAGTAGTGCGTGGTCGACGCCCGCAGGGCTTTTTCAAACGGCATGCGTAAAATGCCGGGCGAATCACCCAAACCACCTTGAGTACTTTTCTGCAAAAAATCGTTTGCCTGTTTTTCTATCCAGCCAGTGATGATCGTATCCGCTGGTCCGCCGTTGGTGGTGTTGTACTTGATACCGCCATGCTCTGGCGGATTGTGTGAAGGTGTGATGATGATGCCGTCTGCCAGACCAAGCTGCCGTCCACGGTTATACGTCAAAATTGCATGCGATACGGCCGGTGTCGGCGTGTATTCCCCTTTTGCTGCCATCATCACCTCAACCCCATTTGCAGCCAAGACTTCTAATACGCTGGCGAATGCGGGTTCGGACAAAGCGTGGGTATCAATTCCGATAAAACATGGCCCGGTAATACCTTGTTGCTTGCGATAGAGACAAATTGCCTGACTAATCGCCAGCACGTGCATCTCGTTAAAACTACGATTAAATGCTGAACCGCGATGACCTGATGTACCAAACAACACTCGTTGCGACGCGATAGATGCATCGGGTCTTTCTGTGTAATACGCCGTCACGAGTTTAGCGACATTGATGAGTAATTCTGGGGGGGCTGGTTTGCCAGCTAGAGGGCTGATTATCATAAGCTATGTTGTGTTGAGTTGAATTGACGAAAAAAATGGAACATACAAAGGAGTAGAAATGAGAATTCTTATATACTCCCTAAATAATTTAAAAAAAGCTCTATATTGATCAATGATTGTATGGACAATTAATATATACATCCACTCAGTATTAAATCTGTCCTATCATTACCCCTTCAGTGCTGGGGCTTCAATGCGATGTGGTGTCGGATGCAGGATCATTTGTACTTTAGCCGATGCCACTACATGTTCGGGCTCAAATCCGAATTGTCTTAGTAGAACTTTGATCGGTGCCGACATACCAAAAGTGTGCATCCCTAAAATGCTGCCATCTACACCAGCATAGCGTTCCCATCCAAAAGTAGAGGCTGCCTCTACCACGACACGCGCCTTGATTGAAGGTGGCAGTATTTTGTCTTTATAGGCTTGAGTCTGACTTTCAAATATTTCCCATGAGGGCATACTGATGACTCGGGCGTGGATGCCCTCCGTTTTCAGCTGCTCGTATGCCTTGATGCAAATTCCCATTTCGCTGCCGGAAGCGATTAGTAAGACGTCAACTTGATTGTCCGTGGTCTCGGCCAAGATGTAAGCACCAAAAGCAAGGCCGCTGGCGCTGGCATAAATCGATCGATCTAAAGTTGGTACCGCTTGTCGCGTCAACACTAGGCAGACTGGGGTCTGTTTAAATTGCATCATCACTCGCCAGGCCTCTACTACCTCATTCGCATCTGCCGGTCGCAACACCACTATGCCGGGCATTGCGCGTAGTGATGCCAATTGTTCTATCGGCTGATGGGTGGGGCCATCTTCTCCCATGCCAATTGAATCATGCGTCCAGACAGAAATCAGTGGCAACTCCATCATGGCGCTCAGCCGGAGCGCGGCACGACAATAGTCGGTAAAGATTAAAAAACTGGACACGAACGGACGCAGACCAGACAAACTCATTCCATTTGCAATGGCGCACATCGCATGTTCACGCACGCCAAAATGAAAATTACGGCCTGCATAATTGCCTTCCGCCGCTTGTCCAATCGCTTGAAAATTACTCGGTCCCAATAAGTTCAGTTGCGTTTTGGTCGATGGCGAAAGATCCGCAGCACCGCCCATTAGCCAAGGTATTTTGAATGCCAGCGCATTTAACACGATACCTGAGGAATCACGCGTTGCCATTCCTTTTTCATCCTGATCGAAAACCGGTAAGACTGTCTCCCAGTTTTCAGGCAAATTACGTACTTGTATCTTGTCAATCTCTGAAGCCTGATCTGGATATTCGTTGCGATATGCCAGATATAAAGCGTTCCACGTCGCATATGCAATTGCCCCACGCAATCCAAATCGCCTCTTAAAATGATCAATAACCCCATCTGGTACATCAAACTGTAGATCAGGATTGCAGCCATAGAATTGTTTTGTCAGACGGACTTCCTCGACTCCGAGCGGTTCGCCATGCGCTTCACGTGTATCTTGTTTGTGTGGCGCACCATAACCAATATGGCTTTCCACGATAATGAGAGTTGGTCTATCCTCATTCGCATCATGCGTTTGCTGCTGACGGTCACCGCGCTCGTCTAGATCGGCAAAAATCTGGTACGCCTTGGTCAATGCTGTCAGATTATTGGCATTCTTGACCCTCAATACCTGCCAACCATAAGGGAGGAAACGCGCTGCAACATCTTCGGTAAAAGTGATTGACGTCGCACCTTCAATACTGATGTGATTATCGTCATAAATCCAGCATAGATTGGCTAGTTTTAAATGTCCTGCCAGCGATGCAGCCTCGCTGCTAACGCCTTCCATCATGTCGCCGTCACCGCACAAAGCATAGACATGATGGCTGAATAACTCGTAACCAGGGCGGTTATAGGTCGCTGCCAGCCAGCGCTCTGAGATCGCCATGCCGACGCTGTTTGCCAGTCCTTGTCCTAACGGTCCGGTTGTCGTTTCTACTCCAGACGTCCAGCCAAATTCAGGATGTCCGGTGCAGCGACTTCCTGCTTGCCTAAAATTTTTCAGATCCTCTAAAGTCACTGCCAGACGATCGCCGGGTGGATAGCTCGACGATTTCGCTTTTACGCCTGTCAGAAAAAGCAGGCTATAAAGCAAAGCGCAGGCGTGACCAGCCGACAAAACAAACCGGTCACGATTGATCCATTCGGGATTATCCGGATCGTATCTCAAGAAGCCTTGCCACAAGCAATACGCGGTTGGAGCCGCGCCCATCGGAGTGCCGGGGTGACCTGATTGCGCTTTTTGTACAGCATCGATAGACAGCGTACGTAAGGTGTTAATACATCGCTCATCGATTTCTAGCTCGGCAAATTGTTCTGGCTCGTTCACAAAAGACTCCGGTTAAAAACGCAATACAATAATTTGGCGACAATTTTGACAACCCATCTTTACAAAGGATTGCTTCCTTATTCAAAGGGATTGCTGTCAACTATTTCTTCCTACATATCGACATGAGCAAGTTGCCGTCCCTTTTCAGCGATTAGTAAGATCAGGGCTTCCCATGATTTTGCAAACGATGCAACGCCTTCAGTTTGAAGTCTTTCTGCCAAAGCCTCATCATCGACGCCTTCGCGCCTGAATTCCTCCAGCACCGCTTGGGCGAAGCCACCATCGGTAGGTAACACGCCGTCGGGCTTGCCGTGATCTGCAAAAGCTAATAAGGTCTTTTCAGGAACGGTATCAATACTGCCAGGAGCGATTAAGGCATCCACATACAAGGTATCTGACGCAAGAGGATCTTTGGTACCTGTGCTGGCCCATAAAATTCGCTGAGGACAAGCACCAGACTGCAGAATTTTTTGCCAGCGTGCGGAGACCATCAATGTTTGATAAGTCTTATAAATCAGCATTGCCATCACAATGCCAAGCCGATTGTGGTACTCCGGTGATATTTCCTGTTTGACTGCTGTATCCCAACGACTGACAAAAATCGATGCAACAGAAAATACTTTGGCATCCAACCCGGCGGCGATGCGCCGCTCGATGCCGCACAAATAAGCTTCTGCCGCTGCAAGATACTGCTGGCTTGAAAATAATAAGGTCACATTCACCGGCACTCCGGCAAAAATTGATTCTTCGATCGCCTTCAGACCTGCGGGCGTTCCCGGGATTTTGATGAATAAATTAGGACAATTTGCTGCACGATAAAGCCGCTTTGCCTCTGCTATCGTACCCTCGGCGTCATTCGCTAATAATGGTGACACCTCGAGCGATACCCAGCCATCTAAGCTGTCTGTAACCTTGAAAATAGGAAGAAGCAAGGCTGCCGCTTGGGTTAAATCGCTGATCGCCAATTCAAAAAATACAGCCTCAGCAGATTTTCCTTCTTCCAATTTTTGATGGATATCTGCATCGTAAGCATTGGTGTTTCGGATTGCCTGCTCAAAAATGGTGGGATTGGATGTCAGCCCCGTGATAGAAAATTCTGCAAGATATTTTGCTAAGGTACCGCTGCTTAACAGGTCTCTTGTGATGTTATCTAACCAGAGACTTTGTCCTAGCTGATGTAGTTGTATTGTTGGTTTCATGATCGCCTGAATGAGAAGAGGTGGGTTGAGTGGTCGTTATGGAGGATCAGATGATGTCGGCGCATGGATGACCTCAAGAAAATTAACATGGATTAAATCTGCTATATGATCAATCGTGATATCAGCAGCTGGAAAATTGGCGATATTTTCCGGATCAAGTGCGTAGTGCCCTTGACGAACAAAGATTGTCGTCAGTCGATCACCCCAATGACTTTTCATCGTAGACAAAATACGTAATTTATCGTCGACCATTACATAATGTTTCGCGGGGTACTGCGCCTCCACTACATCCAGCATGTCTTCTTTGTGGACGTAGACCAGTACTCGTCCTTCAACCGCATTCCACAGCCCAGAGCGTTGTATTTTTCTCGGCTGAAAAACTACATCACCATCCGATAAAATTACAGTTTTTCCCCAAGAAGATAGATGTGAAATCGCCGCTTTTACGTTGGGGTACAGCAAGTCGGAGAAGGGGAAATCCATTAGATATGCCGACATTAGTAATAGCCGCGGATCACTCATATCTTGTACTCGATACCGCTGTAATGCCCCCAAATAATCCACATAGCCTAATTCTTCACGCAGCTCTTCCAGAATAGTGTTGTAGCGATCCTCATTTTCAGGGCCAAATTCTTGAGAAAGATGGCATCGCAGATCACTACGCAGGCGATCGTTATCCAGCAACGTATTGTCTACGTCCAATAGAAAAATAATCTCGTCGGGTTCTGCCATTAGTCATCTTTCATCGAACAAAAATAGGTTCACTAAAAAGTCGAGGTCAGCGCAAAATAGTAAAAAAGATCATTAGCTATATTGATCAGGAATCTGTATCCAATTTCTCAACATGTCCACCAAATTGATGCCGCATCGCGGACAATAATTGATTGGCGAAACCAGCATTCCCCCGAGAGCTAAAACGCTCAGATAGAGCTGCGTTCAGTACAGGAGCGGGGACAGCTTCATCAATTGCAGCAATCATCGTCCAGCGTCCTTCGCCAGAATCTGACACATGCCCTTCAAATGTACTTAAGGAGGGATCTTTTTGTAGCGCCTTCGCAGTTAAATCGAGGAGCCAGGAACTAATGACACTGCCACGTCGCCAGACCTCAGTGATCTCAGCCAAATCAAATGGGTATTGATAAAATTCTGGATTGCGTAATGGTGTGGTTTCCGCATCTGTCGCAGTTTTTGAGTGACCGCCAGAGGTATTGTTCACTGCACCTATATTGGCGTTATGTAGAATATTTAGGCCTTCTGCATAAGCCGCCATCAAACCGTATTCAATACCGTTGTGCACCATTTTTACGAAGTGGCCAGCGCCATGCGATCCACAATGCAGGTAGCCATATTGAGCTGTACTTTTGTTTTTTTTATCACTGATCGCTGCTTCTTCGGACATCCCACTTTTTGTCCGGTCATTCGCAGTGTCGTGTGATGCCGCGCCTGGCGCGAGTGACTCAAAAATAGGGGAGAGATAATTTACGATGCCAGACTCGCCTCCGATCATCAGACAATAGCCACGCTTTAGGCCAAACACACCGCCACTAGTTCCTACATCAACATAATGAATGCCGCGTGAACTCAAGGCAGTGCTGCGTTGAATATCGTCACGGTAATATG